>NZ_JASKYR010000779.1:0-3810 GCF_041028215.1 Streptomyces flavofungini | reverse complement strand
GGGCGGGACGTCGGCGTGCCCTTGGTCCGGGGTGAGCCTGAACACGATCGTGCCGTCGGTCCGGGGGGCCGAAACAAGTGGTCGGCTGGTCCGGGGCGAGCCGGAAGACGATCGTGCCGTCGGTCGGGGTTTGCCGGAAGACGATCGTGCCGTCGGCCGGGGTCCGCCGGAAACAAGCGGTCCGTCGGTTCGGGGTGAGCCGGAAAATGATCGTGCCGTCGGCCGGGGTTCGACGGAAACAAGCGTGCCGCGTCGGCTATGTTCGCTCTAGAGTTCGATCCATGATGACCTCGAAGCCGCTCTCCCACGACCGCTACTGCGACGAAGTCGCCCGTCAGATAAGCCTGTTGCGGGAAACACTGGACGGCGCCGACCTCTCCGTGACCGTGCCGACCTGCCCCGACTGGACACTCGCGCGGCTCGCGCGGCACATGGGCGGCGCGGTGCGCTGGAGCGAGCGCCTGGTCGCGACCCGTGCCGAGCGGAACATCCCCGCCGAGGAGATCCCGGAGGCCGGTGGGCCCGACGGCGACGACCCGGCGGCGCTCGACGCCTGGCTGGCCGAGACCGCCGCGCTCGGCGAGAAGACCTTCCGCGACGCGGGCGCCGACGCCGCCGCGTGGTCGTGGACGGACGACCACACCGCCGGGTTCTGGGCCCGGCGCATGACGCACGAGCTCGCGGTCCACCGCGCGGACGCGGCGATCGCCACCGGTGTCCCGTACGAACTGGCGCCTGAGCTCGCCGCCGACGCGATCGACGAGTGGCTGGACATCGTGCGGTTCGTCCAGCGCGCCGACCCGTCCGACAGCGCCGCCGAGCTCAGGGGCGCCGGGCGCGGCTCCCTCCATCTGCACGCGACCGACGCCCCGGAGGGGCTCGGCGCCGAGTGGCTCATCGAGTTCGGCGACGACGGCTTCACCTGGCGGCGCGGCCACGAGAAGGCGGCGGTCGCGCTCCGCGGCCCGCTCACCGAGGTACTGCTCGCCTTCTACCGGCGACGGCCGCTGGACGCCGGGCAGGCCGAGGTCATCGGCGACCGGGACCTGCTCGACTTCTGGCTGGAGCGCGCGACGTTCGGCTGACGCCGGGACCGCTACGAGGCTTACGCGGCACCGGAGGCGCTACGAGGCTTACGCGGCACCGGAGGCGCCGGACAGCAGCGAGGCCAGTGCGTCCGGCGCCTCCTCCACCGTGTCGACGAGGGCGATCCGGGGCTCCATGGACCTGCCGCGCGCGAGCGCCTGGAGGAGCGGCCAGACCGGCAGGTGGCCGGTCCAGTGCGCGCGGTCGACCAGGACCATCGGCGTGGGTTCGCCGCGCGACTCGTAGTAGTTCGGGGTCGCGTTGTCGAAGACCTCCTGGACCGTGCCAGCCGCTCCCGGGAGGAATATCACACCCGCGTTCGAACGGGCCAGGAGACCGTCCTCACGGGTCGCGTTGGCGAAGTACTTGCCCAGGTGCGAGGCGAAGGCGTTCGGCGGCTCGTGGCCGTAGAACCAGGTGGGAATGCCCACCGAGGCGCCGCCGGCGGGCCAGCGCTCGCGGACCGCGAAGGCCGCGCGCGCCCACTCGGTCACCGACGGCGCGAACGTCGGCGCCTTGGCGAGCAGTTCGAGCGCCTCGTCCAGCATCTCGTCGTCATGGACGGCGGCGTACGCGCCGAGGTTCGCCGCCTCCATCGCGCCGGGACCGCCGCCCGTGGCCACGGTGAATCCCGCGCGGGCCAGCGAGCGGCCGAGCCTGGCCGCACCCGCGTAGGCGTCCGTGCCGCGCTCCATCGCGTGGCCGCCCATGACGCCCACCACGCGCGCGTGGACCAGCAGTTCGTCCAGGGCGTCGGAGATGGAGTCGTCGTGGATGGCGCGCAGCATCGACGAGAGGACGTCCCCGTCGGCCTTGGTGCGCTGGAACCACTCGTAGGCGTGGGCGTCCGGGGTCGCCTCGTAACCGCCGTCGGCGAGCCCCGCGAACAGGTCGTCGGGGGAGTAGAGCAGGCCGCGGTAGGGATTGAACGGCAGCCCGGGGACCGGCGGGAAGACCAGTGCTCCTGAGGCTCGGACCCGCGCCGCCGCGTCCTCCTCCATCGGGCAGCCGAGGAAGACGGTGTCCGTGACGTCCGCGCCCATGAGCGCGTCGGTGCGCTCCGTCAGGTCGACGGCCTGGACGCGGCTCCCGGCGAGCGCCCCGCGCGCGCTGACCTCGTCGAACTCGGCGAGCGTCTCGATCTCGCGGTCGTCGCCGGGCTGTTGCGGGGAGCGCGGGCGCTGGAGGGCGGATGCGTGTTCGGGGGTCGGCTGCATCCGCCCATGCTAAGCAGCACCACTCGGGCCAAGCTCCGTCAGCCCCGCGCGCCGGTCCGTCAGCCCCGCGCCCCGGCCCGTCAGCCCCGCGTCCTCGCCCGTCAGCCCTGCACCTCGGAGGGGTCCATCCACATGATCTCCCAGGTGTGGCCGTCGAGGTCGTCGTAGGCGCGGCCGTACATCGTGCCGTAGTCCTGGACCTTGCCCGCCGTGCCACCCGCGGCGACCGCCTTGTCGACGAGCTCGTCGACCTTCTCGCGGCTCTCGGCGCTCAGACAGATCAGCGTCTCGCTGGTCTTCGTGGCGTCCGCGATCTCCTTCTGCGTGAACTGCGCGTAGTGCTCCTTGCTCAGCATCATCGCGATGATGGTGTCGCTGATGACCACGCACGCGCAGTCGTCCGTGGAGAACTGCGGGTTGATCGAGTAGCCGAGCTCCGTGAAGAACTTCCGCGACGCGGCGACGTCGTTCACGGCGAGGTTCACGAAGATCATCTGCTGGTACATGAGTGTCTCTCCCGGTGAGTGCGTGTGCTTACGGAGGCTTAGACATCCGTTCGACACGGAACTCATCGCCCCGGGGCGGAGAATTTTCGCGCTCGTTCTCAGCGGGCCAGTGGCAGCGCGGCCAGTTCCGCGACGGCCCAGGTCAGCGGCGCGAACAGGGCTGTGAGCGCGGCAGCGCGGAGCGCCGCCGAGCCGCGCAGCGCCGTCGCGGGCGCACCGAACCGCAGCATGGCCCGGGTGGTCCGCGTACGGGACTGCCTGGCCTCGACGGCGGCCGTGGCGAGGGTCAGCACGGCGCACCCCGCGACGAGCAGCGCGCCGAGCGCCGTGAGCGGTCCGACGGCGGTGCGCGGCGCCGCGTACAGGGCGGTCGAGGCGTACGCGGCCGAGGCCACCGCGCACAGCACGCCGAGCGGACGCCCGATGCGCCGCGCCTCCTCCTGGAGGACGCGCCCCGCGAGCAGCCGCACCGCGCCGGGCCGTACCGCCTGGAGGAGCAGCCCGCAGAGGTAGGTGAGGCCGGGTCCCGCGAGGGCGAGGCCGAGCGCGGTCAGCGCCCAGCCGACGAGGACTCCCGCCGGGTTGCCCGCGGCGCCGCCCGGGATGCGGAAGCCGGAGCCGCCGGGCGAGCGGCCCGCGTAGGTCTCCACGGCGAGGCCCGCGGCCAGCAGGGCGATGCCCCACGGCAGGCCGCCGGGCGGCGAGGCGGGGGCSDCCGGCGGCTCGGCGGCGCGGGCGTCCTCCTCGGTGGTGGACTTCTTCGCGGGGCGCGGGCGCAGCACGGCGGCGCTCGCGGCCGACGCGGTGACCGGGACCACCAGGAGCAGGGTCAGGGCGGCGCCGAGCGGCAGCGGCAGCTTGGCGGCGAGCAGTCCCGCGGCGGCGCCGTCGAAGGGCAGCCCGGACAGGTCGCCGCGCAGATGCAGGAAGACGAGCAGCGCCACCATCGAACCGAGCGTGCAGGCCACGGCCGTGGAGATGGCGGCGAGCACGGTCAGGCG
>NZ_JASKYR010000778.1:0-2683 GCF_041028215.1 Streptomyces flavofungini | reverse complement strand
CGTACGACGCGCTCTGTCTCGACATCGACAACGGCCCGGACTGGACGGTGACGGAGGACAACAACTCCCTTTACTCACCTGCCGGTCTGGCCGCCTGCAAAGCCCGCCTCACCCCGGGCGGAGTGCTCGCCGTGTGGTCCGCCCAGCCCTCGTCCACTTTCGACGACGCTCTACGGAATGCCGGGTTCCGGCAGGTAACCACCCAAGAGATCCCCGTTGCCCGAGGCGTCCCCGACGTGGTGCACCTCGGCGTAAGGGCTGCGTAGCCGAGGCCCCTTCGCGCCCCGTACGCTGCTGACCGAACACAAGCGATCAGTGTCAGGGGCGGGCGATGGAGCAGACACACACCTCCCAGAACGGCGCGACGGCGGCGACGCCGGGCGCCCAGCGCCGGGTGCTGGTGGTCGAGGACGACCCGACGATCGTCGACGCCATCGCGGCCCGGCTACGCGCCGAGGGTTTCGTCGTGCAAACGGCGGTCGACGGTCCCTCGGCGGTCGACACCGCCCAGGCGTGGCAGCCCGACCTGCTGATTCTCGACATCATGCTGCCGGGCTTCGACGGCCTGGAGGTGTGCCGCCGGGTCCAGGCCCAGCGGCCCGTCCCGGTCCTCATGCTCACGGCGCGCGACGACGAGACGGACATGCTGGTCGGCCTCGGTGTCGGCGCGGACGACTACATGACCAAGCCGTTCTCCATGCGCGAGCTCGCGGCCCGCGTGCACGTCCTGCTGCGCAGGGTCGAGCGGGCCGCGCTGGCCGCGACCACCCCGCGCAGCGGCATCCTGCGCCTGGGCGAGCTGGAGATCGACCACGCGCAGCGGCGTGTGCGAGTGCGCAGCGAGGACGTCCACCTGACGCCCACGGAGTTCGACCTGCTGGTCTGCCTGGCCAACACCCCGCGCGCGGTCCTCTCCCGTGAGCAGCTCCTCGCCGAGGTCTGGGACTGGGCCGACGCGTCCGGCACCCGCACCGTCGACAGCCACATCAAGGCGCTGCGCCGGAAGATCGGCGCCGAACGCATCCGCACCGTCCACGGCGTGGGCTACGCCCTTGAGACCCCCACGTCATGAGGCCGGTGGTCTCGCCGTGAGCGGGCCCTTCGGCGGCCTGCGGCCGTTCTCGATCAAGACCAAGCTCGGCGCCCTCGTGGTGGTCTCGGTGTTCATCACCACCGGCCTGCTCCTGGTGGCCATGAAGACCGAGACCGAGCTGCGCTTCATCACCGTCTTCTCGGTGATCGCCACGCTGCTCATCACGCAGTTCGTCGCGCACAGCCTCACCGCGCCGCTCGACGAGATGAACGCGGTGGCCCGTGCCGTCAGCCACGGCGACTACACCCGCCGGGCGCGCGGCGCCGACCGGCGCGACGAGCTGGGCGACGTGGCCTCCACGATCAACGCCATGGCGGACGACCTGGAGGCCCAGGACACCCAGCGCAAGGAGCTCGTGGCCAACGTCAGCCATGAGCTGCGCACCCCCATCGCCGGGCTGCGCGCGGTCCTGGAGAACGTCGTCGACGGCGTCTCGGCCGCCGACCCCGAGACGATGCGCACCGCCCTGAAGCAGACCGAGCGCCTCGGACGCCTCGTGGAGACCCTGCTCGACCTCTCCCGCCTCGACAACGGCGTCGTCCCGCTGAAGGCCCGCCGCTTCGAGGTGTGGCCGTACCTGTCGGGCGTGCTCAAGGAGGCCAACATGGTCGCCTCCGCGCGCGCGGGCATCGCGTCCGGCTCCGGCAGCCACACCCGTACGGACGTCCATCTGCATCTGGACGTCTCACCGCCCGAGCTGACCGCGCACGCCGACGCGGAGCGCCTGCACCAGGTCGTGGCGAACCTCATCGACAACGCGGTCAAGCACAGCCCGCCGCACGGCCGCGTGACGGTCCGCGCCCGGCGCGGCTACGGCCCCGAGTCCCTGGACCTGGAGGTCCTCGACGAGGGCCCCGGCATCCCGGAGGCGGAGCGGCACCGGGTCTTCGAGCGCTTCAACCGGGGCAGCCACGGGGGCACCCCCGCGCAGAACGCGGGCAACGACGGCGGCACCGGTCTCGGCCTCGCGATCGCCCGCTGGGCGGTGGACCTGCACGGCGGGCACATCGGAGTGGCCGAATCCCCCCGTGGCTGCCGGATTCAGGTCACTCTTCCGGGCCTGTCCGACGGATGAAGTTGACGTAGGGTTCGAAGCGGAAGCGATTCGTCGGGGCTCTTCGGGGCACTCGGGAGCCGCCGCCGCGCGTAGACGACCTCAGGGCGTACTCGCGCGGCCATCAGGCGTTGCGGAACCTCGGTTGTTTCCCGCCATTCGCGGCGCCGAAACCATTGTTCCGGTGTGACTTACGCGACGGATGACGGGCCCGGCCTGCACCTCGCGCCGATGGAGGCGTAGCCTTTATTTCCGCTGTCCATCACCTTGTGAAGCGGAAGAGGGCGGTTACCGCCGTGTCGCCAGAGTCCCCCAGTAACTCGAGCATCTCGACCGACCAAGACGGGCAGGGCAAGGACCCTGCCGCCGCCTTCGGTCCCAATGAGTGGCTCGTCGACGAGATCTATCAGCAGTACCTCCAGGACCCGAATTCGGTCGACCGAGCCTGGTGGGACTTCTTTGCCGACTACAAGCCAGGGGTGGGCGCGTCCGTAGCCGCCGCCCCGGCGAAGCCGGCGGGTGACGCGGCCGCGGGG
>NZ_JASKYR010000777.1:0-2741 GCF_041028215.1 Streptomyces flavofungini | reverse complement strand
CGCGGGAGCGGCCGCTGTTGATCAGCGCAGACAGTGATGGCGCGGTACGACTATCGTCACAGGCCAGTGACCTCTCTCACCAGCAGCCCAGTCACTGTTACGAGAATGGGATGATGTCAGGCATGAAGGGACGAGTCCTTGTCGTCGACGACGACACCGCACTGGCCGAGATGCTCGGGATTGTGCTGCGTGGTGAAGGTTTTGAGCCGTCGTTCGTAGCTGATGGCGACAAGGCGCTGGCCGCTTTCCGGGAGGCCAAGCCTGATCTTGTGCTGCTCGACTTGATGCTGCCCGGACGGGACGGCATCGAGGTGTGCCGCCTGATCAGGGCGGAGTCGGGCGTACCGATCGTGATGCTCACGGCCAAGAGCGACACCGTGGATGTGGTGGTCGGTCTGGAGTCGGGGGCGGACGACTACATCGTCAAGCCGTTCAAGCCGAAGGAGCTGGTGGCCCGGATCAGGGCGCGGCTGCGGAGGTCGGAGGAGCCCGCGCCGGAGCAGCTCGCCATAGGTGACCTGGTCATCGACGTGGCCGGGCACTCCGTGAAGCGGGACGGGCAGTCGATCGCGCTGACGCCGTTGGAGTTCGACCTGCTGGTGGCGCTGGCGCGCAAGCCGTGGCAGGTGTTCACGCGCGAGGTGCTCCTTGAGCAGGTCTGGGGCTACCGGCACGCGGCGGACACCCGGCTGGTGAACGTGCACGTCCAGCGGCTGCGTTCCAAGGTCGAGCGGGACCCGGAGCGTCCGGAGATCGTGGTGACCGTGCGTGGCGTGGGTTACAAGGCCGGACCGAGCTGACATGAGCCGGGACAGTTCCACCCCGGCGCCCGGGGGTCCGGGGGCTCGTCCGGGGCGGACTGGCCCGGCGCGGCGCGCGTCCCGGTTCGGGGCGCTCGTCGACGGCGGGCTGCTGTTGCAGGGCGGGGTGCAGGGCAGCCCGGTGCTGCGGCTCTTCGTGCGCTGGGTGCGCCGCCCGCTGCTGCCCGCGGTGCGTCTCTGGCGGCGGAACATCCAGCTCAAGGTGGTCGTCACCACCCTGCTGATGTCCCTCGGCGTGGTGCTCATGCTGGGTTTCGCCGTCATGAGCTCGGTCAACAACGGCCTGCTCAAGGCCAAGGTGAAGGCGTCGCAGAGCCAGGCCGACGGTGGTTTCCGGGCCGCCCAGGACAGTGTGAACGCCGCGCGGCAGAACACCGGGCAGGGTCAGGACGGCAGCACCGTCGACGGGCGGAACGCCGCCGTGTGGCTGTCCGACCTCGTCGAGCAGCTCTCCAGCGGCGGGCAGAACGCGTTCGCCGTGGTGACGCTGACCTCCGCGAGCGACGCGGGCGTACGGGGGTCGCGGGCCTCGGGCGGTGTGGAGCCGATCCTGAGCGTGCCGGAGGAGCTGCGCAGCCGGGTCGACAAGGGCGCGGGCGTCTACCAGGCCAATACGCGCATCGTCTTCGACGACGGCCGTGAGGCGCAGCCCGGTCTGGTGATCGGCAAGCGGCTCAATGATCTTCAGGGCGATCCGTACCAGCTCTATTACCTCTTCCCGCTGACGCAGGAGGAGGAGTCGCTCAACCTCGTCAGGACGACGCTAGCGACCGCGGGACTGTTCGTCGTGGTGCTGCTCGGCGCCATCGCCTGGCTGGTGGTGCGCCAGGTGGTCACGCCCGTGCGGATGGCGGCGGGGATCGCCGAGCGGCTCTCCGCCGGGCGCCTTCAGGAACGTATGAAGGTCACCGGCGAGGACGACATCGCGCGGCTCGGCGAGGCCTTCAACAAGATGGCGCAGAACCTCCAGCTCAAGATCCAGCAGCTGGAGGAGCTGTCGCGGATGCAGCGGCGGTTCGTCTCCGATGTGTCGCACGAGCTGCGCACGCCGCTGACGACCGTACGGATGGCGGCGGACGTCATCCATGAGGCGCGGGAGGACTTCGATCCGGTGACCGCGCGGTCGGCGGAGCTGCTCGCCGACCAGCTCGACCGGTTCGAACTGCTGCTCGCCGACCTCCTGGAGATCAGCAGGTTCGACGCGGGTGCCGCCGCGCTGGAGGCGGACGCCATAGACCTGCGCGAGGTCGTGCGCAGGGTCGTCGGCGGCGCGGAGATGCTGGCCGAGCGCAAGGGCACCCACATAAGGGTCGTCGGGGACCAGCAGCCGGTGGTCGCCGAGGCCGACGCCCGGCGCGTGGAGCGGGTGCTGCGCAACCTCGTGGTCAATGCCGTGGAGCACGGTGAGGGCAAGGACGTCGTGGTGCGGCTCGCCGCGGCCGGCGGCGCCGTCGCCGTCGCCGTGCGGGACTACGGAGTGGGGCTCAAGCCCGGCGAGGCGACCCGGGTCTTCAGCCGCTTCTGGCGGGCGGACCCGGCACGCGCGCGTACCACCGGTGGTACGGGGCTCGGTCTCTCCATCGCCCTGGAGGACGCCCGGCTGCACGGCGGGTGGCTTCAGGCGTGGGGCGAGCCGGGCGGCGGTTCGCAGTTCCGGCTCACCTTGCCGAGGACGGCGGACGAGCCGCTGCGGGGCTCGCCCATACCGCTGGAGCCCGACGATTCGCGCCGCCACCGCGGGCTGAACGACGCGGGGCTGCCGCTGGAGGGCGCGGGCAAGCTGGCGACGGTTCCCGCGCAGGCGACCGCGTCGCCCGAGAGGGTGCCGCCGCCGGTTCCGGCCAAGGGGCCGATACCGCCGCGCCTCGCGCAGGCCGCGGCCGTGGACCCGACGGCGCTGCCCGGCAACGGCGCGCGGGT
>NZ_JASKYR010000776.1:0-3083 GCF_041028215.1 Streptomyces flavofungini | reverse complement strand
GGGTGGGACTGACCACCGGCAGCGAGGTCGCACTGGCCGCACCGGCCGCGGGCGCGGCCGTGCAGGTGGCGGAGGACCCGATCGACTGCCCGTCCGCGGGCTGCCGCAAGGCCAGCGATCAGCTCTTCCACGGGTACGGAGTGGCTGTGGAAGACGCCGGGCACGCCTATGTCGCCGACGGCAAAAGCGGTCGGCTGATGGAGGTCGACCTGGCCACGGGCAAGGCGTCCGAGGTCGCCACCGGCATCGGATACGCCCTGGGTGTGGCCCTGGACGGCCAGGGCAGCGCCTACGTCACCGACAACAACGGCGGACTGTGGAAGGTGGACCTGGCCACCGGGCAGAAGTCCGAGGCCGCCTCCGGTCTCGGCGATGCCCGCGATGTGGCGCTGGACGGCAACGGCCTCGCCTACGTGACCGACTACGCGGGCGGCAAGCTCTTCGAAGTAGACCTCAGCACCCATAAGAGCAGCGAGATCGCCTCCGGCTTCGGCAAGGCGCACTCCCTGGCTCTGGACGGCAAGGGGACGGCCTACGTCACCCAGACCGAGACCGGCACGCTGTACGCGGTGAAGCTGGAGACCGGCCAGAAGAGGGTCGTCGCGGAAGGGCTGACGGGCGTCCAGGGCGTCACCCTGACCGACAGGGGCACCGCCTACACCGTCGGCCGGGACGGCCTGCTGCGCGAGGTGAACCTCACCGACGGCACCAACCGCACGGTGGCCCGGAAGAGCGACAAGTTCAACAACGTCGCGCTCGCTCGGGACGGCTCGGTCTACATGACCGAATACGGCACGACGCTGTGGCGGGTCAAGGGAGGGCCGCCCGCGCAGAAGGTGCGGGTCGAGGGCGTCCCGGGGGTGTGGACCTCCCCGGGGCGCAACGCCTGGCCCAAGGTGAAGGTCACCAACACCTCCGGTGCCTACCTCGGCACCCAGGACGTCACCCTCACCCTGGACTCGACGCGGCTGGGCTGGTCGTACAACGTCGTCTACACCGACCGCGACGGCCAGGTCCACGAGTACCCCTGCACCGTCCAGCCGGGAGACGGCCGCACCTCACTGTGCAAGAACGTCGACCTCCGCCTGGAGCCCGGCCAGAGTGCCGAGTTCCGTACCGAGGTCGGTGTCAGCAAGGACGCCGAGATCTGCGAGAAGCCCGCGGTCACCTGGAAACTCGCGGGGGCGAGCGGCAAGTCCGGCTTCGTCGTCAAGAACCCCGACGGCAGCCCCGAGCAGTGCTGACCTCCCCTTAGGGACACGTCTTGGGGCCCGCCGTCTCGCGGGCCCCAAGACGTGTGCCGTGGCGGAGGTGGGGGTCAGGCGCGGCGCGCGGCCCAGACGAAGCGCTCCGTGCGCACGGCCAGGTCGTCGCGGCGCAGGATGCTGTGCGGGCCGTCGGTGTCGAGGAGCCGGTCGAGTGCGGCCAGGTCCTCAGGGGGGAGCGTCTCGGCGACGGCCGAGGCGCCGCGGATGCGCCGCAGACCGCTGAGGGCATAGCGGCCGATCGCCTCGCTGCGGGAGTTCTCGATGTTCACGGTGACGGTGCGCTCACCCTCGACCGTGAAACCGGCGGCGCTCAGCATCGGGCCCCAGTCGGCGCCTCGGTGGGGCATGTGCTCGGCGGTGACGCGGTCGGTCGCCGCGTGGCAGCGCTCCTCAAGGCCGGGCCGCTCCTCGGGGGCGTTCTCGGGCAGGAAGCGGGGGAAGCCCGCCAGCTCGACGACGGCGAACAGGCCGCCGGGCGCGAGCGCGTCGTGGACGGCGCGCAGCGCCTGCTCGGGCTGGGCCATGTGGTGCATCGAGGCCGACGCCCACACCAGGTCCGGCGATCCGAGATCGGGCCATGAGGGGGCGTCGAGATCGGCCTGTACGGTGCGCACGCGGTCCTCCACCCCGAGGGCGCAGGCCTTGTCGCGCAGGCGCTTGAGGTGCGCGGCGGAGGCGTCGACGGCGGTGACGTACGCGTCGGGGAAGCGGTCGAGGAGGGCGAAGGTGCCCGCACCGGTGCCGCTGCCCAGATCCACGATGTGCCGCGGGCCGGTCGGCAGGGGCAGCCAGGCGGTGATGGAGGCGATGTGCTCGGCGAGGACCTCGGCGTCCAGGTCCAGCAGCTCCGCCAAGTCGTCGTCCTGGTGGTGGTGTTGGTCGAGACCGGTGCCGTGGTCGCCGCCGTGGCCGTGGCGGTGGCCGTGCGGGGTGCCGTGCTGGTGGGGGGTGTGCGTGTGAGCCATACCTGCACCGTAGAACGGGTTTGCGCGTGCGGCACAGCCTCTTTCTGTTTACGCAAGAAGGTGGCCGAGTGTGCTGCCTGACGCGCAAGACGCCGCCCCGACGGAGGCGGAGGTGCGGCTCCACAGTGCCATCGGGGTCAGCGGTCACTCATCGGCGGTCCGCGCGTCCTCGTCGCCCTCGCGCTGGTGGCCGCGCCGGGCGTCGCGGTCGAAGATGCCGAGCAGCTCGCAGGGGCCGCCCTCGGCGCCGATCGCGTGCGGCATCATCGTGGGGAACTCCGCTGCCTGGTTGGTCTCCAGGCGGAAGCGGCGGTGGCCGAGCATGAGAACGGCGGTTCCGGACAGGACGACGAGCCACTCGTGGCCGGGGTGGGCGCGCATGTGGGCCGGGTTCTCGGGCGGTGGTTCGGTCATGCGCTGGCGGATCACGCTCATGCCGGGATCGCTCTTCACGGGCCAGCGCATCCGGCCGTGCGCGCCGTCGATCACCGGACTGATGATCACGTCGTCCGTGGCCGTCTCCACGAGCTGATCCAACGTGGTGTCAAGCGCGCGGGCCAGCGTGACCAGCTGATCGAGTGCGAGGCGCCGCTGCCCGTTCTCGATGCGGCTCAGTGAGGACTGGCTGAGGTGGGCACGGTTGGCCAGTTCCTCCAGGGACCAGCCCTGAGCCACCCGCAGGGCACGGATGCGTTTGCGTACGAGGCTGTCCAGCTCGTCGGTTTCTTGCGTCATGGGCAACATCGTATGCCCCTTGTGCAAGGTGGGCTTAACGTCGAGAGCGGACCGCAAGGTCTCGCATCTACCGGGGTCCCCGTGGCCGGGGTCGGAGGGGGCGGGCGGCCTGGAC
>NZ_JASKYR010000775.1:0-2795 GCF_041028215.1 Streptomyces flavofungini | reverse complement strand
GCAAGGCACTGCCGTGGCTCCAGGAGTCCTACGACCAGCTCCAGTCGATGGTGTCGACCAGCAGCGAGCAGCACCGCGCCTACCTCGTCGCCTGCATGCACTACTCCCGCGACCTGGCCGCCGAGGCCCAGGCGATGGCCCGCGCGGTCCGCCCGCACGGCGGCAGGAAGATCGACAAGGACGCCGGGCTCGCCGTCGTCATGGCCCGTGAGCTGACCGACATCTGCTCGCGGCTCCAGGAGGCGGACATCCGCGTACGCCAGCCCCTCGGCCAGAGCAGGCTCTCCTCCCTCGTCCACTCCATGTACGACCCGGACCACCCCATCGACCACATCCAGGCGATGACGAAGCGCAACGCCTGGCCCGCCGAGCTCGACGCCATGGAGGCCACCTACCTCCAGGCCAAGACCCGCGAGTCCACCACCCGCGCCCCCTGGTGCCACGCCACGGCCTGGGTGAAGGAGTGGCCGATGACGCCCGTCGGCGTCAACTTCCTCGCCCCGCTGCTCGTCCACACCCCGGACGTGATCCGCACGGTCGCGGTCACCATGGACCTCGAACCCACCGAGGTCGCCATCGAGCGGATGCTGACCGAGAAGACGAACGACGAGGCGGAGGCGAGCCGCCAGGCCAAGATGAACCGCACCGTCGACCCCCGCGACATCGCCTCGCACTCCCGCCTCGACCAGCGCGGCGAGGACCTGGCGAGCGGCGCGGCCGGAGTGAACCTGGTCGGCTACATCACGGTCTCGTCCCGCTCCCCCGAGGCCCTCGCACGCGACAAGCGCACCATAAGGGCCTCCGCCGGCAAGTCGTATCTGAAGCTGGAGTGGTGTGACCGCGAGCACCACAGGGCCTTCGTCAACACGCTGCCGTTCGCGACCGGCATCCGACGCTAGACGTAGAGGCAGGCTGTTGAGATGCGGGATCCGCTGACCGTCCTCACGGACGCCTTCACGTCCTTCCTCTTCGGGAAGGTCGAGACGACCAGGCTTCCGGTGCGTACGTCGACGGGGCAGGCCCAGGCGGTCTACCTCCCGACGGCCGCGCCCGGCCTCGGCGACTCGGGCGTGATCATCGGCCGTGAGGTCTACTCCGGCAAGGGCTACATCTACGACCCCTTCCAGCTCTACGGGCAGCAGCTGCCCGCGCCGCACTGGCTCGTGCTCGGCGAGTCGGGCAACGGCAAGTCGGCGCTGGAGAAGACGTACGTACTGCGGCAGCTCCGCTTCAAGGACCGGCAGGTCGTCGTCCTCGACGCACAGGGCGAGGACGGCGTGGGCGAGTGGAACCTCATCGCCCAGGAGCTGGGCATAACGCCCATCAGGCTCGACCCCACGGCCGCCCTCGACATGGGCATCCGCCTCAACCCGCTGGACCCGGCGATCACCACGACCGGCCAGCTCGCGCTGCTCCGCACGATCATCGAGGTCGCGATGGGGCACGGCCTGGACGAGCGCTCCGGCTTCGCGCTCAAGGTCGCGCACGCGTATGTGAACGAGACCATCGTGGAGCGCCAGCCGGTCCTGACCGACATCGTCGAGCAGCTCCGCCATCCGGAGCCCGAGTCCGCCGAGGCCATGAACGTGGCCATAGACGACGTCCGGGCCTGGGGCCTGGACGTGGCCCTGGTCCTCGACCGGCTCGTCGACGGTGACCTGCGCGGCATGTTCGACGGTCCGACCACGGTCGGCATCGACCTCGACGCGCCACTGATCGTCTTCGACCTCTCGCACATCGACCGGAACTCCATCGCCATGCCCATCCTGATGGCGATCGTCGGGGTCTGGCTCGAACACACCTGGATCAGGCCCGACCGCAAGAAGCGCATCTTCCTGGTGGAAGAGGCGTGGCACATCATCAACTCGCCCTTCGTCGCCCAGCTCTTCCAGCGGCTCCTGAAGTTCGGCCGACGGCTCGGCCTGTCGTTCGTGGCGGTGGTCCACCACCTCAGCGACGTGGTGGACGGGGCCGCCGCGAAGGAGGCGGCGGCAATCCTCAAGATGGCCTCCACCAGGACCATCTACGCCCAGAAGGCCGACGAGGCGAGGGCGACGGGGCGGGTGCTCGGGCTGCCCCGGTGGGCGGTGGAGATCATCCCCTCCCTCACGCCCGGCATCGCCGTCTGGGACGTGAACAGCAACGTCCAGGTGGTCAAGCACCTCATCACGGAGACGGAACGGCCGCTGGTCTTCACCGACCGCGCCATGACCGAGTCGTCGTCCGACCTCCCCGAGCACACCGACGACGCCCTGCGGGCGGCCGAGCTCGAGGCGGAGGAGCGGGCGGCGTACATGGAGCAGCATGCGGGATGAGTGGGAGCGGGACCGGTCCGGCGACGGTTACGGACGCGGTCCCGGCCGGGGCGCGCGAGGCCAGCGCGGGGTGCCCGACGCCCTGTTGCTCGGCATCCTCGGCTTCCTCCTCGGTGCCACGGTGCTCGCCTGGTCCGCCACGGGCCTCGCGGGCCGCTTCGCGCACGGGGCCTGGCCCAAGAACGTGACGTTCGGCCACACACCGCTGGCCGTACGCCACCTGTTCGGCCATCCGCAGGACCTCGCGGGCGCCTGGCCCGAGACACCCGCCGGACAGCTCTCGGGGTACGGGCTCTTCTGGGGTCTCTTCATCGGGCAGCTCATGGTGCTCCTGGTGCTGACCGTGTTCGTGGTCGGCACGGTTTCGCGGTGGCGGTCGATGCGCAGGGCCCGACGGCTGGACGCGGCCGCGGGGCGACGGGCCGATGCCGGTGCGCTTCAGCGAGGGCGGCGGGCGGATTCCGGGCATCGTACGAGTGA
>NZ_JASKYR010000774.1:0-3998 GCF_041028215.1 Streptomyces flavofungini | reverse complement strand
ATCCTGCGCTCGGCCCGCCCCGCGCTCGCCCGCCGCCTGGCCGACGTCAGCTACTTCCCGTCCACCGTGGTCCTCGTCGAGTACGACCGGGACGTCTTCACCCACGACGTGCGCGCGCTCGCCATGGACGACGGGCCGTGCAGCAACGCCGGTGCGTACGGGATGGAGGACCGGCACATCGTCCGCTACACCTACAGCGGGCGCGCGGGCAGGCTCACCGACCTGAGCCGGGAGAACATCGCCCGTCTCACCGGCGAGGCCGAGGAGCGCCTGGTCACCCACCTCGGCGCGCCCCGCGCCGAGCGCGTCAACCTCCTGGTCAAACACTGGGAGGCGGCCTACAGCGGCTATCTCCCCTACCACCCGGAGTTCCTCGCCGAGGTCCGCAGGAGCGTCACCGCCGTCGCGGGCCTCGAACTCGCGGGCGACTACATCCAGGGCGTGTCCATCGAGGCGTGCGCGCGTACGGGCCGCGCGGCGGCCGGTCGGCTCGCCGGTCACCTGGGCCCGCCCGTATGAGCGGCACGGAGTGGGCGGTGGTGACGGGCGCCTCGGCAGGCATCGGCGCAGACCTGGCCCGTGGCCTGGCGGCGCGCGGGTACGGTCTGTGGCTGACCGCCCGGTCCGCCGACGCCCTCGAAGCGCTCGCCGGGGAGCTGCGGGCGGCACACCGGGTGCCGGTGCGGGTCAGGCCCTGCGACCTCGCGGACCCGGCCGCGCGCGACGCGCTCGTCGCCGAACTGGCCGCGGAGCCCGTGGCGGTGCTCTGCGCCAACGCCGGGTTTCCCACCTGCGGCCCGCTCAGCGCGAACGACCCCGTGCGGGAGGCCGCGCAGGTGCAGGTCAACGTGGTGGCGCTGCACGCCCTGACGCAGGCCCTGCTGCCCGGCATGCTGGCCCGCCGCCGGGGCCGCGTCCTGGTCACCGGGTCGCTCGCGGGCCACCAGCCCGTGCCGACGGCGGCCACGTACTCGGCGACCAAGGCGTTCGCCAACACCTTCGCCGAGGCGCTCCACGGCGAGCTGCGCGGCACGGGGGTGAGCTGCACCCTGCTCGCGCCCGGTCCCGTGCGCACCGGCTTCTACGCGGTGGGCGGCGTGCCGGGTCTGCGCGACCGCCGCTTCCTCGCCTGGCTCACCCCACGGCGGGTGGCCGAGGCGGGGCTGCGCAGCATGGCGCGGGGGCGCCGCCTGGTGGTCCCCGGCCCGGCCGCCAAGGTCCAGTACGTGCTGGGCCGCCACACCCCGCGCCCACTGCTCCAGCCCGTCCTGCGCACGGTGTTCCTGCCCCTGCTGCGCGGCGCGAGAAGCACCGGCCGCGGCGGCGCCCGCACCCACACCACGGCCGACACCACGGCCCGGAGCACGGCCGGGACGACGACGGAAGACAACGGGGAATCACGCACATGGAGCTCTTCAACGCCCTGACCAACGGCGCCTCGCACGGCGTCCTGCACGAGTGGAACGGCGACGCGTTCGACCACACGCCCTGGCGCGAGGTCGTCGCGGACGCCCACGGCATGGCCGCGGGCCTCCGTGCCCTCGGCGTCGGGCCCGGCACCCGGGTCGCCTGCATCCTCACCAACAGTCCCGGCACGGTGCGCGGGCTGCTCGCCGTCTGGCTCGCGGGCGGCGCGGTCGCCTCGCTCCCGCTGCCCACGCGCGGACAGAGCGGCGAGGCGTACGGGGAGCAGCTCGTCGCTCTCGCGGCGCGGCTCGACCCGGCGCTGCTGCTCGTCGACGACTGGCTCGCGGCGCTGGTCCCGCGCGCTCTCGCCGATAACCTGCCGGTGCGCGGCTGGCCGGAGCCGCGCGGCACGGGTGCGCGGTGCGTGCCGAGCCCGCCGGGCCCCGACGATCTGGCGTTCGTCCAGTACTCGTCCGGCTCCACGAGTACGCCCAAGGGGTGTGCCCTGACCACGCGCGCCATCGAGCGGCAGCTTGAGATCATCCTGGGGATGACCGGGGGCCGCCCCGGCGCGGACACCGTGGCGTCCTGGCTGCCGCTCTCGCACGACATGGGGATGTTCGGCTGCCTGCTGTACTCCTGGGCATACGACTTCGACCTCGTGCTCTCCTCGCCGGAGCGGTTCGGGATGACGCCGCGCACCTGGTTCCGCGACATGTCGGAGTACGGGGCGACGATGACGGCGGGCACCAGCACCGCCCTCCATCTGGCGGCGCGGGCGCACGGCCGGGGTTCGCTGCCCAGGGAGCTGAGGCTGCGGGCCGCGGTGATCGGTGCCGAACGCGTGGACTGGGGCACGCTCGCCGCGGCGACGGAGAGGTTCCGCCCGTTCGGGCTCTCGGAGACCGCCTTCCAGCCCGCGTACGGCATGGCCGAGGCGACGCTCGCGGTGACCGGCAAGCCGTGGGCCGAGGCCCCGAGGGCGCTGGCCCTCGACGGGTCCGCGCTGGTCGAGGGCCGGGCCGTCGAGGTGGCCCCGGACCACCCGAAAGCCACCCGCCTGGTCTCCAACGGCCCCGCGCAGCCCGGCGTCTCGGTGCGGGCGGGCACCGGTGGCTCGGTCGCGGAGATCGAGGTGACCTCGCCGAGCCTCGCGCGGGGCTATTACGCCGATCCGGAGCGGACCGCCGCACGCTTCGCCGGGGGGCGGCTGCGCACGGGGGACCTGGGCTTCGTCAGGGACGGCGAGCTGTATGTGCTCGGCAGGTCCGACGACATGCTGTCGGTGGGCGGCAGGAAGGTCTACGCGTCGGAGATCGAGTCGGCGGTCGACAGTCTGCGCAGCATCCGCAAGGGCTGTGCGGCGGTCGTCGACGCGGGCGGCTCGGGCGGGTCACGGCTGGTCCTGATGGTGGAGCCGCAGGGCAACCCACGCGACTACCGCCCCATCGCCGAGGAGGCGGCGACCCTGGCCATGGAGAAGTCCGGGGTCGCCCTCGCGGAGTGCCTGTTCCTGCCGCGCGGTGTCCTGCCGAAGACACCGAGCGGCAAGATCCAGCGTTTCCGCTGCCGGGCGCTGCTCGACGGGAACCAGCTCGCCCCGGTGGCCCGGGTGGCGTTCGCCTGACCTCAGCCGGCCCGTGCGGCGGCGCCGAGCGGGGCCGCCGTGCGGGTGCGGTGGGCGAGGCGGGCCGTGCGGGTGGCGAGGTCCACCGTGTACGCGTCGAGCGTCATCGCCCGCTCGGAGGTCTTGAGGACCATGAAGCCGTGGTCGGCGAAGTTCTGCCAGGCGGCGGGGTGGGAGAAGTGGGCCCTGCCGTCGCCCGCCTTGCCCGCGGCGCCGCAGACGACCTGGCGGGTGCCGCCGGTGCGGGTGGTGGGTTCCAGGACCTGGAGGGTGTGGTCGTGGCCGGAGAGGATCAGGTCGGCCCGGCCGCACACCACCTCCTCGTACAGCTCCTTGAGGTGGATGCCGCTGGTGTAGTTGCCGATCACGAAGCCGTCGTAGGAACCGGCGCTGCCGTGCTTGCCGTTGTTCAGGTACGGGTGGTGGCCGAGGACGATCTTCCAGCGGGCCCGGGAGGCCTTGAGCGCGCCGTCCAGCCAGGCCCGCTGCTCGCGCATGTAGGGGCCGTTCCACCAGTAGTGCGGGTCGAGCTGGGCCACGTAGGAGGAGACGGGGTTGGTGTCGATGGCGAAGAACTCCACGAGCGGCGCGCCCTCTCCGGCAGAGGGGAGGGGCACGCTGTAGTAGCGGCCCGGCATGTACCAGCGGGGTGAGTTCCTGGCGTAGGCGACCTCCCGGTCGCCTCGCGAGGGGTCGCCGCCGCTGCCGGGTATCAGCCCCGAGCAGTCGTGGTTGCCGAGGACCATCAGCCACGGCATGTCCAGGCCCGTGTTGGGCTCCTCGAACTTGGTGCGGAACTCGGAGTCGTTCTCGGACTCGGGGCCGTTCTCGTAGATGTTGTCGCCGAGGCCGACGGCGAGGCTCACGCCCTCGGCGCGGCAGACCGCGCGGGCCGCCTCGGCCACCGCGTGCTGCGCCTCCTCGCCCGTTCCCGCGTCGCCGGTGAGGAGCACCGCGTACGCAC
>NZ_JASKYR010000773.1:0-3184 GCF_041028215.1 Streptomyces flavofungini | reverse complement strand
TTCGAGGCCTTCGTGCGGGGGCGGTGGCGCGTCGAGGTGCTCCCGGCCGGAAACGGCACGGCCGCCGTCCTGTACGCGAACATCACCGCGAGCAGCTGGACCCTGGGCAAGAACGCCCAGGATTCGTCCTGGGGCGGTCAATGGGCGCTGCTCGGCGACAAGTTGGCCATCCAGGGCCCGGAGAACCCGACTGACCCGGATGAACTGGTGGAGGCCGCCGCGCTGCACGTGCCGCCCAAGGTCGGGGCGACCGAGTCGCGCATTTTCCCCTGGCAGCCGCCCGGTGACCACTCGGCCGACACGGGCCAGGAGCTGCGGGTCAAGTACGCCAAGGGCACCTTGCACATCGCCCACGTCGAGGGCGAGAGCCACACGCAGTTCACCTGCACAGGCATGTAGCGAGGCCCGCGTCGGTGCAGAGAGGCTTGCGCCGGGCGCGGGCAGGGGTTCCCCTACGGAAATGAACTCCGCCGACGCGCTCGGACCAGCCGACGCCCGCACCGGGCGCCAGAAGTGTACGAACCCTCTTGAGCAGCTCTCGCTCGGACAACTCCGCCGGCGCAGCAGCATAAAGTGGCGCGCCCACCCCTCCGACGTCCTTCCGCTGTGGGTGGCGGAGATGGACGTACCGCTCGCACCGCCCGTCGCCGACGCGCTGCGCGAGGCCGTCGCCATCGGGGACACCGGGTACCCGGCGGGAACCGCGTTCGCCGAGTCCCTCGCCGCCTTCGCCTCCCGCCGCTGGCACTGGGACGGCGTCGAGGTCGAGCGCACCGCCCTCGTCCCGGACGTGATGCTGGGCGTGGTCGAGGTGCTGCGCCTGCTCACCGCCCCCGGCGACCCGGTCATCGTCAACCCTCCCGTCTACGCGCCCTTCTACGCCTTCGTCACCCACGACGGCCGCCGGATCGTGGAGGCGCCGCTCGGGCAGGACCTGCGGCTCGACCCGGACAGGCTCGAAGAGGTGTTCCGGCGGGCCCGGGGGCGCCGGGGCACCGGCGGCATCGCGTATCTCCTGAGCAATCCGCACAACCCGACCGGCACGGTGCACACCCGCGAAGAGCTCACCACGGTCGCCGGGCTGGCGCGCCGGTACGGAGTCCGGGTCGTCGCCGACGAGATCCACGCCCCGCTCGTCCTGTCGGGCGCCCGCTTCACGCCCTACCTGAGCGTGCCCGGCGCCGACGACGCCTTCTCGCTCATGTCGGCGAGCAAGGCATGGAACCTCGCGGGTGCCAAGGCGGCACTCGCCGTCGCGGGGTCCGCCGCCGCCGGTGACCTGCGCCGGATGCCCGAGGAGGTCGGTCATGGCGCGAGCCACCTCGGCGTCATCGCGCACACGGCGGCCTTCCGGCACGGGGGGCAGTGGCTCGACGCGCTCCTGGCGGGCCTGGACGCCAACCGGGATCTGCTGGGGCGGCTCGTCGCCGAGCACCTTCCCGGCGTCGGGTACACCCGGCCGGAGGGGACCTACCTCGCCTGGCTCGACTGCCGGTCGCTCGGCCTCGCGGCGGAGGCGGACCCGGCGGAGGCGCGCCCGGCGGCCCCGGACGACGCAAGCCCGGACGAGGCAACCCCGGACCCGGCTACTCCCGACCTGGCGGTGGTGACCGATATGGCGGGCCCGGCGAAGCTGTTCCTCGACCACGCGAGGGTGGCTCTGTCCTCGGGCCACATCTTCGGCACGGGCGGCGCCGGACACGTCCGCCTGAACCTGGCCACCTCCCGGGCCGTCCTCACCGAGGCCGTCGGCCGGATGGGGCGCGCCGTGCGACTGCTCCGGGCCCGCGCGTAGCCGGTCACCGAGCGCTTCCTCACGTGTCGTAGCGGTAGAAGCGAGTGTGGTCGACGAGACCGGCGGGCGTCATCGTGAACCAGGGAGCCAGCGGCGTGTGCAGGCCCGGGACCGCGCCGTCGGACTCCAGCGGCAGATAGTGCGGCACGAGGGGATGCCTGCGCTGCCACTCGGCCCAGATCTTGTCGATGAAGCAGTGGTGGAGGAAGAAGACGGGATCGTTGGGCGAGCCGATGAAGTCCATGTGGCCGCCGACGAAGACGTGCGCCGAGCCGTGCAGCTTCCCCCACCTCCGCTCCCACGGGAACCGGGCGTACCCCTCAAGGTGGTTGCGGAAGCTGTGGTACGGCGCTTTCTGGCCGCTGTGGTGGTTCCACGGGGGAGCGTCGTAGACGGAGAGGGCCAGAGTCCTGTCGAGCTGCCCGGCGGTGGAGAGGACGGCGGAAGGCCGGAAGGCCCGGACGAGATGGTCGCGGTCGTCCTGGGTGTAGTGGCCGTTCAGCCACTCGGCCTCGTGTCCCACCGGCCGCACGTTGACGCCCAGGCGCCAGCCGTTGCGCCGCGCGAAGGGGCCGGAGGTCACCCGGCGGTCGCCGGGGCGTCCGTCGCCTCCCATGAAGTCCTCCGCCCACAGCGGCGAGTCCGTCCGGCGGTCGGTCGTCCAGTCCCAGTACGGCAGGGTGACGCTCGGGTCGACCTCGCGCAGCGCCTGCTCGAACAGGAGCAGGTACTGCCGGTGCCAGGGCAGCAGGGAGGGGGAGAGATGCGCGGTGCGGCAGCCGTGCGCGCGGTGGAGGTAGTCCGCCGAGTTGACCTGGATGTGCACGGCCACCAGCTCGTCGTACACACCGGACCGTTTCGTCTCCAGGACCGCCTGTACGAAACGGCGCCTCTCCTCCCGCGTCATCTCCAGGTGGTTCTTGCGGACATGGGGGCGTGCGGGCGGCATGACCCACGACGGCCGGTGCGACGGCGGCCACCCGTGGCCGTCGTGGCGCCCGTAACCGCCGTCGCCGTCGTGCCCGCCGAGCGGGAGCAGCCGCGCGCCGCGCAACTGCCGGACGGCACGCCGTGCGGCCTGCAAGGGACCGGCGTCGAACCCGTAATGGCACAGCGGGCTCTGGTACGCCTCCGGCCCCTGCCGCATGAGTGCGAGGTCGCGGCCGTCGATCGTCACCCGGGGGACGCGGTCGGGGGCGTGCGGGGCGTCCATTCGCACCTCCCGGCCCAGGTAGCGCTCCACATGGGCCCGGGGGAGGGGCGAGCCCGTCGCCGCGGGCAGCGCGGCCGCGGCGCCGAACGCCGCCGCGCCGCGCAGGACGTCACGTCGTCTCACCGGGATCCGACCTCTCCGCGCAGGCCGTCAGTGCCGCGTCCGCGGCGTAGAAG
>NZ_JASKYR010000772.1:0-3678 GCF_041028215.1 Streptomyces flavofungini | reverse complement strand
CCCCCGTACCCCTCCCGGCAGGAGCCGCAGAAGCACAGGGACATCAGGTACTGGCCAGCCTCGCCGAGTCCGACGCCCGCGGTCTTGTCGTGGGCGTGCAGATGCGCGAGGCCGTACCAGCCGCACGACTCCAGCTCGGTCCCGCGCGTGCCGGGGCGCGCGGCGGCCTCGGCCGCGAGGGCGACGAGGTACGCGCGCGTGGCCGGCCGCGCGATGCAGGGCGCCCAGGGATAGCGGTCACCGTAGGCATTGACGACGGAGGTCTCCGGGTGGTCCTCGCCCAGGCGGGAGCTGTGCGCGAGGACGGCCCAGCTGTGCACCTCGATCCCGGCGGCGCCCAGCGCCTCCGCGGCCGCGCCATAGGCGTCGCCCGGCGCCCAGTCACCGGCCTCGCGGGGCCGGAGCGCCTGTCCGCGCCAGCGCTCGCCGGGCGGATAGAGCACGGCGGCGTGCGCGGCCGTGACGACGCGGTGGCGGGGGTGGCGCGGGGTGAGCGCGCGCGTGGAGTGGTAGGCGGCGGCGAGGGTGACCTGCCGGATGCCGAGACCGACGAGGCGGTCGGCGGCCGCGGGGTCGCCGACGACGTCCCAGGGATAGAGGAACGCGGCGGCCTTCACGCGTCGCCCCGCGCCGCGTGCAGGCCCGGCAGCTTTTCGTCCCCGCCCGGAGGCGTGCCCGCGCCCGGCAGCTCCTCGCCGAGCAGTTCCCGCCCGCGCTCGACCAGTTCGGCGAGGCGCTTGACGTGTTCGGCGGCGGGTTCGTGCAGCGGCGGGCGCACCCCTCCGACGTCGAGTCCGCCGAGCCGCACGCCCGCCTTGACGAGCGAGACGGCATAGCCGCGGCCGAGGGCCCGCAGCTCGACGAAGGGCCGGTAGAAGCCGTCGACGAGGCGGTTCACCGCCGCGTCGCCCTCGGCGGTCCGCGCGCCGAGCGCCCGGTGGAAGGCGAGCGCGATGTCGGGGGCGAAGCAGAACACGGCCGAGGAGTAGAGGCCGACGCCGATGCCCCGGTAGGCGAGGCCGGTCAGCTCGGCGGTCGGCAGACCGTTGAAGTACAGGAAGTCGCCCGGCACCTCGCTGCGCACGGCGCTGACGGTGCGCTGCATCAGGTCCATGTCGCCGAGGCCGTCCTTGAAGCCGATGATGCCGTCGGCGCGGGCGAGTTCGACGACCGTCTCCGGGGTGAGGACCGCGTTGTCCCGCTGGTAGACGATGACGTCCAGGGAGGTGGCCGCGGCCAGCTCGGTGTAGTGCCGGAGCAGCCCCTCCTGCCCGGCGACCACCAGGTAGGGCGGCATGGCGAGCAGCCCGTCGGCGCCCGCCTCCTCGGCCAGGCGCGCGTACCGCACGGCGAGCGCGGTGCCGTACCCGGCGCCCGCCACGACCGGCACCCGGCCCGCGGTCTCCGCGACGGCGGCGGCGACGCAGCTCTGGAACTCCTCGGGGGTCAGGGCGTGGAACTCGCCCGTGCCGCAGCAGGCGAACACGGCCGCCGCCCCCGCGTCGATGCCCGCGCGGACATGGGCGCGGAAGGTCTCCAGGTCGATGGAGCCGTCGGGTCCGTAGGCGGTGACCGGGAAGAACAGGGGCCCGCTGGGAACGCGGAGCCGGGAAGCGAGGGGGGCTGACGTCACGGGCTCTCCCTAGTCGTGCACGTTTCTGATTGGCGTCCATATCCCTGAACGCGACCACGCTAAGGCGCCCTCTCGGCCCTGGTCAAGCGGATGCACCGGCCGCACGGGCGCGGATTCCCCCGGATTCCCACCCCTCCGCGCGCCCCTTGACGCGGCACCGACGAGATCCCTAGCGTGTCCACGTTTGTGAATCTCGTACGCGGATGAGAACGCTGAGGAGAGCCCGCATGCCCGCTTCCCGCACCGTCCTGATGACCGGCGCCGCCGGGGGCCTCGGCACCCTGATGCGCGGACTGCTCCCGGCGTACGGACACGACCTGCGCCTGCTCGACCTGCGCGGCATCGAGGGCGAGCCGGACGCGGTCACCGCCGATCTCGCCGACAGGGACGCGCTGCGCGAGGCCGTGCGCGGCGTCGACGCGGTCCTCCACCTCGCGGGCATCTCCCTGGAGTCCACCTTCGACAAGATCCTCAAGGCGAACGTCGAAGGGACGTACCACCTCTATGAGGCGGCCCGCGCGGAGGGCGTGCGGCGCGTGGTCTTCGCCTCCTCCAACCACGCGGTGGGCTTCACGCCGCGCCCCGAGGGCGACGACCCGCTGATCCCGCTGGACACCCCGCGCCGCCCCGACACCTTCTACGGCCTGTCGAAGTCCTTCGGCGAGGACCTGGCCCAGCTCTACTGGGACAAGCACGGCATCGAGACCGTCTCGGTCCGCATCGGCTCGTGCTTCCCCGAACCGACGAGCGTGCGGATGCTCTCGGTCTGGATGAGTCCGGGCGACGGCGCGCGGCTCTTCCACGCCGCCCTCACCGCCGAGGACGTCGGGCACACCGTCGTCTACGGATCCTCCGCCAACACCCGCCTGTGGTGGGACCTCTCCTCCGCCCGCGCCCTCGGCTACACACCGCGGGACGACTCCGAGCAGTACGCGGAGAAGCTCATCGCCGAACAGGGCGAACTCGACCCCGGCAATCCGGATCACGCCAATCTCGGCGGTCACTTCTGCACCAACCCGCCACTCTGGCCACACTGAAAACAGCCCGGCTCCGGAGCCGGGGCCCGAACGGGCGGCAAACGGGCACCCCGGCACCCGGTAACGGTCACGTCCGGCGTCCGAACCCCAGGCCACCGCCACGTGACGCGGGCACATACGGGCAGCATCGCGCCCGCTTGGCATCTTTTCTCGTCCGTGCGGGCACTGTAGAACTTCCCCCAAGGCCCGAACGGGCACAGTGAGACCAGGGGAAGCAGGTGGCGCCGATGACCGCGGAGGAGCGTCAGCGGCGGATCGTCAGTGCGGCCCGGCAGTCCGGTTCCGTCGACGTGACGGAACTCGCCGCCCGCCTCGGCGTCGCGAAGGAGACCGTCCGCCGCGACCTGCGCGCCCTGGAGGACCACGGCCTGGTCCGCCGCACCCACGGTGGCGCCTACCCCGTGGAGAGCGCCGGTTTCGAGACCACCCTCGCCTTCCGTACGACCATGCACGTCCCCGAGAAGCGGCGCATCGCCACCGCGGCGGCCGAACTGCTCGGCGACGCCGAGACGGTCTTCATCGACGAGGGCTTCACCCCCCAGCTCATCGCCGAGGCCCTCCCCGACGCGGCGGGCGGGCGCCCGCTGACCGTGGTCACCGCCTCCCTGGCCACGGCGGGCGCGCTCGCCGAGGCCGAGAACATCACCGTGCTGCTGCTCGGCGGCCGGGTCCGGCCGGGCACGCTGGCCACCGTCGACCACTGGACGACGCGCATGCTGGCCGGTTTCGTCATCGACCTCGCCTACATCGGTGCCAACGGCATCTCGCGCGAGCACGGCCTGACGACGCCCGACCCCGCCGTGAGCGAGGTGAAGGCGCAGGCCATCAGGGCCTCCAGGCGGACCGTCTTCCCCGGCGTCCACACCAAGTTCGGGGCGACGAGCTTCTGCCGGTTCGCCGGCATCGGAGACCTGGAGACGATCGTCACCAGCACCCGCCTGCCCGCCTCCGAGGCCCACCGCTACTCCCTCCTCGGACCACAGGTGCTGCGCGTCTGACGGCCGACCC
>NZ_JASKYR010000771.1:0-3856 GCF_041028215.1 Streptomyces flavofungini | reverse complement strand
CCGAGGAGCCCCCATGCCCCACCCCGGCCACGCGAGCACGCCGGACCACCGCGTCCTCGCCGTCATCCCCGCCCGCGGCGGCTCCAAGGGCGTACCCGCCAAGAACCTCGCCCCGGTCGGCGGCGTGCCCCTGGTGGGCCGCGCCATCCGCGAGTGCCTCGCCGCGCGGCTCGTCACCGACGTCGTCGTCTCCACCGACGACCACGTCATCGCCGAGACGGCCCGCGCCGCCGGTGCCGAAGTCGTCCTGCGCCCCGCCGCCATCGCCGGGGACACCGCCACCAGCGAGGCCGCGGTCCTGCACGCCATGGACGCCCACGAGGCGCTGCACGGCGCCCCGATGGACGCCGTCCTGCTCGTGCAGTGCACCAGCCCCTTCCTGACCCGCGAGGACATCGACGGGGTGGCGTCGGCCGTCGTGGAGAACGGCGCGGACACCGCCGTCACGGTCGCGCCCTTCCACGGCTTCATCTGGCGCGACGCGGCCGACGACGCCTCCGAGGGCGCCGACGTGCCCGCCCAGCGCACCGGCACCGTCGGCGGCACCGCGACCCTCGCCAACGCCACCCGCACCCGCGGCGGCTACGGCGTCAACCACGACAAGTCCTTCCGCCCCCGCAGGCAGGACCGCCCCCAGGACCTCCTGGAGACCGGCGCCGCCTACGCGATGGACGCGGCGGGCTTCCGCACCCACAAGCACCGCTTCTTCGGGCACACCGAGCCGGTCCGCACCGACCCCGCCCGGGTCCTCGAGGTCGACGACCCGCACGACCTCGCCCGCGCCCGCGCGCTCGCCCCGCTCTTCGACGCGGACCGCCCCGAAGACGCGGGCGCCCTCCCGACCGCCGCCGACATCGACGCGGTCATCCTCGACTTCGACGGCACCCAGACCGATGACCGGGTGCTGATCGACTCCGAAGGACGCGAATACGTCTCCGTGCACCGCGGAGACGGTCTCGGCATCGCGGCCCTGCGTGACGCGGGCATCCCGCTGCTGATCCTGTCCACGGAACAGAACCCGGTCGTCGCCGCACGCGCCAGGAAGCTGAAGCTCCCCGTGCTGCACGGCATCGACCGGAAAGACCTCGCACTGAAGCAGTGGTGCGAGGAACAGGGCATCGCGCCCGAGCGCGTGCTCTACGTCGGCAACGACGTCAACGACCTCCCCTGCCTGGCCCTCGTCGGCTGGCCGGTGGCGGTCGCCAGCGCCCACGACGTCGTGCGCGGCGCGGCCCGCGCGGTCACCACCACCCCCGGCGGTGAAGGCGCGATCCGAGAGATCGCCACCTGGATCCTCGGCCCCTCTCTCGATTCCCTCCACAGTTAAGGACTGTTCCTGCCATGAGCAACATCACCTCCATCGGCGCCAACTCCCGTCTGCGTCAGTTCGGTTCGAAGACGGCCGGTCCCGGTCAGCCCGTGTACATCACCGGCGAGATCGGCATCAACCACAACGGCGACCTGGAGAACGCGTTCGCGCTGATCGACGTGGCCGCCGACGCCGGCTGCGACGCGGTGAAGTTCCAGAAGCGCACCCCGGAGATCTGCACCCCGCGCGACCAGTGGGACATCGAGCGCGACACCCCCTGGGGCCGCATGACGTACATCGACTACCGCCACCGCGTGGAGTTCGGCGAGTCCGAGTACCAGGCCATCAGCGAGCACTGCGCCAAGCGCGGCATCGACTGGTTCGCCTCCCCGTGGGACACCGAGGCCGTCGCCTTCCTGGAGAAGTTCGACCTGCCCGCCCACAAGGTCGCCTCCGCCTCGCTCACCGACGACGAGCTGCTGCGCGCCCTGCGCGCCACGGGCCGCACGATCATCCTCTCCACCGGCATGTCGACCCCGAAGCAGATCCGCCACGCGGTCGAGGTGCTCGGCTCGGACAACATCCTGATGTGCCACGCCACGTCGACGTACCCGGCGCAGGCGGAGGAGCTCAACCTCCGCGTGATCAACACCCTCCAGGCCGAGTACCCCAACGTCCCGATCGGCTACTCCGGCCACGAGACGGGCCTGCAGACGACGCTCGCCGCCGTCGCCCTCGGCGCCACCTTCGTCGAGCGCCACATCACCCTCGACCGCGCCATGTGGGGCTCCGACCAGGCCGCCTCCGTCGAGCCGCAGGGCCTCACCCGCCTCGTCCGCGACATCCGCACCATCGAGGCCTCCCTCGGTGACGGCGTCAAGAAGGTCTACGAGTCGGAGCTCGGCCCCATGAAGAAGCTGCGCCGCGTCGCGGGCGTCGTGGCCGAGCAGGAGTCCGCGCCGGCCGAGCCGGTCGCGGTCTGAGCCCCGCCTCAACCGGAGACGGACAGACGACGATGAGCCCCCGAGCCGGCCGCACCGCCGACCCCGCGGCACCACCCCCGCTCACCACACTCGCCTTCGTGGAGAGCCCCGTCCAGCTCCTCAACGTCCTGGAGTGGGCGCACGCCGCGGGCGCGACGGGACCGGCCGGGGGCCTCACCGTCGTCGTCCTCTCACCCAACGACCCGATGACGCGCGGCCAGTTGCGCCGGATGGCGCAGCTCGCGCGCGACGAGGGCGTCGAGGTCCGCTGGGAGGAGGCGCGCGGCGGCGCGGGCGCGCCCTTCCAGACCATCGGCGGCCTCGCGGGCCCGCTGCGCGCGGCCGGACGGATCGTCATAGGCGACCCGTTCTCCCGCTACGTACAGCTCCTCCTCACCATCACCCGGGCCCGCTCCCTGGTCGTGGTCGACGACGGCACCGCCACCATGGAGTTCATCTCCCAGCTCGCGCGCGGCGAGCGCCTCGTGCGCTGGCACCGCAAGGGCGGCCGGCCCGGCCCCCGCGACCTGCTCTTCGCCCCGGTCTCGGCCTCGGCGCGGCGGCGCCTCACGCCGGGCGGCGCGCGGGCCGTGGAGGTCTTCTCCGCGATGCCGATCGACGCGGCGCCGGAGGGGGTGACGGTCTCCGTCAACGCCTTCGCCTGGACCCGCGAACGCTTCGGGCCGCCCCGCATCACCCGGGGCGCCGACCTGGTCGGCACGTCCCTGGTGGAGACGGGCGTGGTCGACCCCGACCGGTACGTGGACGCGGTCCGCGCCCTCGCCCGCACCCACAACGCCGCGCGCTACTTCGCCCACCGCCGCGAGAGCGCCGAGAAGCTCCACCGCCTCGCGGTCGAGACGGGCCTCCAGGTCGTCCGCCCCGATCTGCCCCTTGAGCTGATCGCGCGCCGCGGCCCCATCGGCCGCACGATCCTCAGCTTCCCCTCGACGGTGGTCCACACCCTGCCCCTCGCCCTCGCCGGTACGGAGGTGAAGGTGGCGGTCTGCGACATCGACCCCGGCTGGCTCACGGAGACGGCGTCGCCGCGCGCGCAGGGCTTCCTGTCCGGCGTGACGGGGACGGCGCGCGACGTGCACCGGCTGACGTCGGTCATCACCGGGCCACGGAGCGTGCGGTCCGCCGCCGGGTGAGCCGTCAGCCCGCGAAGCGCGCCACGTACCGCCGCTGCCACGGCGTCTCCACCGCGCGCCGGTCGTAGTTCCGCCGTACGTAGGCCACGGCCTCGGCCGCGGGGACACCGTCGAGGACGGCGACGCAGGCGAGGGCGGTCCCGGTCCGCCCGCGCCCGCCGCCGCAGGCCACCTCGACCCGCTCGGCCGCCGCGCGCGCCCAGACCTCGCGCAGCACCTCCCGCGCCCGCGCGCGGTCGCCGGGCAGCCGGAAGTCGGGCCAGCGCAGCCAGGTGTGCTCCCAGGGAAAGGGTCCGGGCTCCTTGCCGAGCAGGTAGACGCCGAAGCCGGGCGCCGGGCCCGCGGGCAGCGGATCGCGCAGCCCCCGCCCGCGCACGAGCCGCCCGGACGGCAGCCGGAGAACACCCGCG
>NZ_JASKYR010000770.1:0-3987 GCF_041028215.1 Streptomyces flavofungini | reverse complement strand
GGGGCGATGAGAGGCAGTAGCCGATGTTTTCTGGTCTGGGCCGATTCGTGGTGCGCCGCCCGTGGTGGATCATCCTGGCGTGGGTGGTGGCAGCGGGCGCGGTGATATCACTGGCGCCGAAGCTCACCTCCAGCTCCGACGAGGCGAGCTTCCTTCCCGATCACTATGAGTCCATCCGCGCCGCCGACGTGCAGGAGAAGGAGTTCCCCAAGCAGCAGAACGTCGGCGCGATCATCGTCTTCCAGCGTTCCGACAAAGGGAAGCTGACGGCGGCCGACTCCGCCGAGGTCAAGCGCGTGTCCCAGGAGTTGCAGGCGCGCAAGATCCCGGACGTGCAGGCCGTCGTGCCGGGCGAGGTCTCCCCCAACAAGCGGGTGCAGACCTCGGTCGTCGCGATGCCGAAGGTCACCGACCCCGAGGACACCGCGCCGCAGGACGCCGTCGAGAAGCTGCGCTCCGACCTGGAACCGGAGCTGAAGGGCACCGGCCTGTCGGCCGGGATCACCGGTTCGGCGGCTCAGGCGCTCGACGAGAGCGACGCGTCCAAGCGCGCGGGCCTGCTCGTCGGGGTCGGCACGATCGTCATCATCGTCGTACTGCTGCTCGTCATCTTCCGCAGCCCCATCATCGCGCTGCTGCCCGTGGTCCTCATCGGCCTCATCTCCCCGATGGCCACCGGTCTGATCGCCTCCGCGAACAAGGCCTTCGACATGAAGGCCGACTCCTCCATCCAGGAACTGCTCACCGTCGTGCTCTTCGGCGTGGGCACGGACTACATCCTGTTCCTGCTCTTCCGCTACCGGGAGGCACTGCGGGCGGGCGAGGATCCCAAGGGCGCCATGGTGCACGCCGTCGAGCGGGTCGGCGAGGCCATCACGTCGGCGGCGGGCGCCGTCATCGTCGCCTTCGCCGCGCTCACGCTCTCCTCGCTCGGCATGCTCCGGTCCATGGGACCCGCGCTCGCCATCGCGGTCTTCCTCACGCTGCTCGCGGGCCTCACGCTGGTGCCCGCCGTGGTCTCGCTGCTCGGCACCAAGGTGTTCTGGCCCTCGAAGTCCTGGCGGCACGAGCCGCAGGGCACCGGCTTCGCCCGGCTCGGCGCCTCGATCGCCCGCAAGCCCGCCGTGTGGGCGGTGGTCTCGGCCGTCTTCATGGGCGCCCTGGCGCTCGGCGCCCTCGGCTACAAGGCCAACTTCGACCTCGCCGGGTCCTCCCTGCCGGACGACAAGGAGTCCATGGTCGCCATGCGCGATCTGGAGAAGGGCTTCCCCGCGGGCGCCACCGACCCGACCTCGGTCTACCTCACGTCGGACTCCGGCAAGCCCCTACCGGAAGCGGGGGCCGCCGCCTTCCGCGAGCGGCTCTCCGATGTGCCCGGCGTGGGCAGCGTGGCGGCTCCGCAGCTGAATCCCGGCCGTACGACGGCCTCGTACTCGGTGATCCTCACCGACCCGCCCGCCTCCGACGAGGCGCTCGCCACCCTGAAGGACCGGCTGCGGCCCGCCGCGCACGAGGAGGCCCCGGAGGGCTCGCGGGCCCTCGTCGGCGGCACGACGGCCATCTACGCCGACATCAACAAGGCGGTGGACCGCGACTACTCGGTCGTCTTCCCCGTGGCGGCGCTCGCCATCATGGTGATCCTCGGCCTGCTCCTGCGGAGCCTGGTGGCGCCCTGGTACCTGATGCTGTCGGTCGCCCTCGGCTTCGGCGCGACGCTCGGCGCGACCTCGCTGATCTTCCAGCAGATCGGCAGCCAGCCGGGGCTGATGTTCATGCTGCCGGTGATCATGTATCTGTTCGTGGTGGCGCTCGGCACCGACTACAACATCCTCATGGTGTCGCGCCTGCGCGAGGAGGCCCGGGCGGGCCGATCTCCGCGCGACGCGGCGGGTACGGCGGTACGGCACTCCGGGCCCACCATCGGCTCGGCCGGGGTCATCCTCGCCGGTACGTTCGCGACCCTGATCCTCGCGGGCAACTCGACGCTCTCCCAGATGGGTTTCTCACTCTCCTTCGGCATCGCGATCGCCGCGTTCGTCATGGCGATGGTCTTCACGCCCGCGCTGACGGCGCTCATCGGGCACGCCGCCTGGTGGCCGGGGCACGGCGACGAGAAGCGGGACGGCGACGGCACGGCTGCGCCGCCCGGTGACGCGCCGGAGCAGCAGGAGCGGGCGGACGGGGCGTCGCGTCTGCGCTGAGGGCGGCGGTGCTCGGCGGGGCGCTTGGCGGTGCTCGGCGGCTGCGCGGGCCACCGCCGGGCGGGGTCACCCCCTGGCGACCCCGGTCACCGTCCCGCTGAGCGCCACGCACACCACGCCGACGCCGACCGCCAGGCACACCTTCGCCACCCCGAAACCGGCCGCCGCCGCGGTGACGGCGGCGGCGCCGAGAGGCCCCAGGGAGTAGTGCGTCGTCCAGAAGGCCGCGGTGACCCGCCCCAGGAGGTGACCCGGAGTCACTTCCTGGCGCAGGGACATCGAGGAGATGCCCGCGACGGCCGTGGCGAGGAGCATGCCCGCCGAGAGGGCGCCGATGAGCGGCACGCTGCTGGTGAGCCCGAGGCAGGCGACGGCGACCCCGCTGAGCGCCGTGCCGCCGATCCACGTGGCCCCGAACCCGAATGCCTGGCGCACCCGGGTGACCGCGAAGGAGCCGAGGAAGGTGCCGATGGTCCCCGCGCTCAGCACATAGCCCACGGTGTCGTCGCCGTGCCCGAGATCCTCCTTGACGCGGTAGATGATGACGTCGGTGGTGCCGTGGGTGAGGAAGATGCACGCGGACAGGAGCACGGTCAGCGGGCGCAGCACGGGGTGCGCCCACAGAAAGCGGGCACCGGCCAGGAACTCCTGCCGCACGCCCCCCTTGCCGCTCTCCTCGCGCCCGGCTTCGGCGGGTGGCCGCAGCCGCACCAGGAGGAGTCCCGCGGCGGAGAGCGCGAAGGTCACGGCGTCGATCCCGATGGCGGCGACGGGGCCCGCCGCCGCGGCGACGAAGCCCGCGAGGGTGGGGCCGCCGACCGTCGCCACCGCGTACGAGCCGAAGAGGTGGGCGTTGGCCCTGGTGATCTGGTCGGGTCGGACGATGGCGGGCACCACCGTCACATACGTCACCTGGAACAGCATCGCGAAGCCGCCGGCGAGCGGAACGACCGTGTAGATCAGCCACATCGGCGTCGCGAAGAGCCAGACCAGGGGAATCGTCGCGTAGAGCAGGCAGCGTGCGATGTCGGCGAGCATGAGCAGACGGCGCCGGTCGACGCGGTCGGCGATCACCCTGGCGAACAGGCCGGTGACGATCGACGCCACGCCCGTCGCCCCGGTCACGAGCCCCATCTGCACGACCGAGCCGGTGCTGTGCAGCACGAGCAGTGGAATCGCCACGAAGGAGAAGGAGTCACCGAGCGCGGAGAGCGTCTGGATGACGAGAAAAACCCGGTAGTCCCGATTGGCCCGAAGGGATGCCGGGGGCGGGGACGGAGGCAGCGGCGACACGGAACCGGTCACGGGCAAAGTCCCCGGGTCCACAGCACGCCACACGCCGCGCTGCGCGGCACGGCAGACTTCCCGGGCCGCGTCACGGCAGACGCCCTGGCCCGCGGGGCGGCACATGCCCTGGCCCGCGGGATGGTACATGCCTTGGCCCGCGTCTCGGCAGACGCCCCGACCCACAGGGCGGCACACGTCACGGCCCGCGTCTCGGCAGACGCCCCGACCCACAGGGCGCCACACGTCCCGGCCCGCGTCTCGGCAGACGCCCCGACCCACAGGGCGGCACASRTCCCGGCCCSMGWCKCGGCGGACGCCCCSMGGCCCGCACCGYGCCAAGCAYCCCGGCCCACAGGGCGGCACACGTCCCGCCCCGCGTCTCGGCAGACGCCCCGACCCGCAAGGCGCCACAGGTCCCGGCCCGCGTCTCGGCAGACGCCCCGACCCGCAAGGCGCCACAGATCCCGGCCCCAGACGCCGCACGCCCCCCGGCCCGCAC
>NZ_JASKYR010000077.1:0-15734 GCF_041028215.1 Streptomyces flavofungini | reverse complement strand
TTCCTAAAGTGGGTCAATGCGCACCGATGATCCCCTCGCGCGGGTGGGGGACGAATCCCTGCCTCCCGTAGGGGACGTCCTCGCCGCGATCGCCACCGGACTGTGGCGGTGGGACAACGCCTCGGGCACCGTCACGCTCGACGCCGAGGCGGCACGACTCCTCGGGCTGCCCGCGCGCGCCCAGACGCTCACCGAGGCGGGCGTACGCTCCCGTTTCCACCCGGTCGACTGGAACGAGATCTACGGAACCGTCCAGCTCGCGGTCGCCGAGGGCACCCTCGCCGAGGCCCGGCTGCGGATCATGGACGAGACGGGGCGGCAGGTCCTGCGCATCGTGCGCAGCCGCTCCAAGCCGGTGGTGCACGACGCGACCGAGGCGTACGAGCTGATCGGCACCCTGCAAGAGGTCACGGAGCCCGCCCCCGGCACCGCCGCGCGTACGCCCGTGACGGGCGACTGGCGCCGCTCCCGGGAGGCGTTCCTGCTCGACGCGGGCCGCGCGCTCGCCGAGGCGCGCTCCACCGAGGAGGTGCTCCGGGTCGCGGCCGGGCTCTCCATGCCGGGCTTCTCGCCCGACGGGCTCGCCGTCTTCGGCGTGGCGGGCGACCGCCTGACGATCATCGGGCACCACGGCCACGAGCCCGGCGACGACGGCCCCTTCTCGGCGATGCCCCTGGACACCGACTATCCGGCGGCCGAGGTGGTGCGCACCGGGCGGGCCGTCTACCTCTCCTCGCCCGAGGACTACCGCCGCCGCTATCCGGCGGCCTGGCCGCTCGTGCGGCGCTTCGAGCGGCAGTCGTGGGCGTTCCTGCCGCTGACGGTGGCGGGGCGCACGATGGGCGCCTGGATGGCGGCCTTCACCTACCCCGTGTCGTTCACGCCGGACGAGCGCTCGGTCCTGACGACGGTCGCCCGGATGCTGGCGCAGGCCCTCTCGCGCGCCGGGGTCGCGGACTCCGAGCGGGAGCTGACCGACGGCCTCCAGCGCTCGATGCTGCCGATGCTCGGCCCGAAGATCGACGGGATGAGCGTGGCGGCCCGCTATGTGCCGACCGGCGGCGGCCTCCAGGTCGGCGGCGACTGGTACGACATGATCCCGCTGCCCAGCGGCCGCATCGCCTTCGCCATCGGCGACGTCCAGGGGCACGACGTGCGCGCGGCGGGCCTGATGGGCCAGCTCCGCATCGCCCTGCGCGCCTACGCGTCGGAGGGGCACCGGCCCGACGCGGTGCTCTCCCGCGCCACCCGCTTCCTCTCCGGGATCACGGAGTCCGCCACCTACGGGTCGAGCGGCTCGGGCAACGACGAGGCCACCGAGTACGACCCGCGCTTCGCGACCTGTCTGTACGTGGAGGCCGACCCGGCGACCGGCGTCCTGGAGATCGCCCGCGCCGGCCATCCGGAACCGGCGATACGGATGAGTGACGGAACGGTTCTTCAGAGGCCTGTGGCGGGCGGTCTGCCCCTCGGCATCGACCCGGACGCGGACTACCCCACCACCCGCCTCGTCCTCGGCCCCGGCGAGACCATGCTGATCTGCACCGACGGCCTCATCGAGACCGGCGGCCACGATCTGGACAGCGGCTGGTCGCGGATCAGGTCCACCCTGGAGGAGTACCTGGGCGACGACGAGCAGGACGGCCTGGAGCTCCTCGCCGACCGGCTCGTGCAGGCCGTGCACGGCCCCTCCTCGCACCACACCACGGGCCCGCTGGCCGACCGCCGCGAGGACGACATAGCGGTCCTGCTCCTGAGCCGTACGGGCCGCCCCGAGGAGCACGCGGACGCCCGGCGGACCGTCCTGACCATCGCCCAGGCCGAGCCCGAGCGCATCGGGGGCGCCCGCCGCCATCTGCGGGAGCTGCTGCACGACTGGGCGGACGACGACCAGGTCGACTCGGCGGTCCTGATGGTCTCCGAGATGCTCACCAACGTCCTGGTGCACACCGACGGCGACGCCCTGCTCGTGGCCCAGGTCAGCGGCGAGCCCGGCAGGCGCAGGCTCCGGGTCGAGGTCGCGGACAGCAGCGACGACCTGCCGCACAAGCGGCGCCCGGGAGAGCTGGCGTCCTCCGGGCGCGGCCTGGTCCTGATGGAGCTGCTGGCCGGAGCCTGGGGCGTGGACCCGCGCGGCGACGGCAAGAGCATCTGGTTCGAGCTCTACGAGGACGCGGGCTCCCCGGCGGACGGCGCGGGCGACGCGCCCGGCGGCCCCGAGGCGCCGTCGGAGTAGCGCGAGCGCAGTTCGGCGAGGATGCCGAAGGCCGCCGCCGTCAGCGGCACCGCGAGCAGCATCCCGATGATGCCCGCGACGGACGCCCCCGCCGTGATCGCCAGCATCACCACCGCCGGGTGCATCTGCACCGTACGGCTCTGGATGACCGGCTGGAGGATGTGGCCCTCAAGGACCTGTACGGCGAGGACCACGCCGAGCGCCCACAGGGCGATGACGAAGCCGCGGTCGGCGAGGGCGACGAGGACGGAGACGGCGCCGGACAGGAAGGCGCCGAGATAGGGGATGTAGGCGCCGACGAAGACGAGCGCGCCGAGCCCGACGGCCCCGGGCACCTGGAGGATCAGCAGCCCCACGGTGATGCAGAGGGCGTCGATGAACGCGATGATCGTCGTGCCCCGCATGAAGCCCTCGATCGCCCCGAAGGCCTGCCGCGCCATGGCTTCGAGGGCGTCGGCCGAGTCGCCGGGGGCGAGCGTGCGCAGGGAGGCCATCGCCCGGCCCGAGTCGCGCAGGAAGAAGAAGACGAGGAGCAGCGCGAGCACGGCCATGGCGGCCACCTCGCCGACCACGCTGAGCCCGCTGAGGACGCCGGACGCGGCGGTGCCGCCGAACTTGCCGAGCAGTTCCTTGGCGTTGGACGCCATGTCGTCCAGGGAGGTGCCCGCCGCCCCGAAGTACTTGGACACGTCGGTGGCCGCCGTCTTCAGGGAGGCGATGATCTGGTCGCCCGTGTCGATCAGGGCCTTGACCACGATGTAGGTGACGCCGCCGACGACGGCGACGACGGCCGCGCAGGTCAGCCCGGCGGCGAGCGAGCGCTGCACCTTCATCGCGAGCAGGCGGCGGTACAGGGGCCCGAGCAGGGCGGTGCCCAGGAGAGCGAGCAGGACCGGTGTCACGGCGGTCCGCAGATGGACGCAGAGCCAGACGCCCACGGCGGCCACGCCGACGACGAGCAGGACGACCACGCACCACGCGGCCAGCCGGCGGGCGGGCTCGGGAAGAAGGGTATGCACCCTCCCACCCGAGCRCGCGGCCCCCGGCCCCGCACGTCTTGTACGACCGAGCGGGACCGGGGACCGTCCTGACCGGACCGCGACCGCCCTCTACATGCCGTGCACGGCGGGGACGGACCCGAGCAGACCCTTCTGGAAGTCCTCGAAGGCCTGCTGGAGCTCGGCCTGGCTGTTCATCACGAACGGGCCGTAGTGCGCCATGGGCTCCCGGATCGGCTGCCCGCCGAGCAGCACGACCTCCAGGTCGGGGGCGTTGCCGTCCTGCTGCTCGTCCGCGCGGACGGTCAGCGAGGACCCGGCGCCGAAGACCGCCGTCTGGCCCAGGTGCACGGGGCGGCGCTCGGCACCGACGGTGCCGCGTCCCGCGAGGACGTACGCCAGGCCGTTGAAGTCCTCGCGCCAGGGCAGGGTCACCTCGGCGCCGGGCCGCACGGTCGCGTGGATCATGGTGATCGGCGTGTGCGTGATGCCGGGGCCCTGGTGGCCGTCGAGCTCACCGGCGATGACGCGGAGCAGCGCGCCGCCGTCGGGGGTGGACAGGAGCTGGACCTGGCCGCCTCGGATGTCCTGGTAGCGGGGGTTCATCATCTTGTCCTTGGCGGGCAGGTTCACCCACAGCTGGAGGCCGTGGAAGAGGCCGCCCGACATGACGAGGGACTCCGGCGGCGCCTCGATGTGCAGCAGGCCGCTGCCCGCCGTCATCCACTGGGTGTCGCCGTTCTGGATGGTCCCGCCGCCGCCGTTGGAGTCCTGGTGGACGAAGGTGCCGTCGATCAGGTACGTGACCGTCTCGAAGCCGCGGTGGGGGTGCCAGGGGGTGCCCTTGGGCTCGCCCGCCTCGTACTCCACCTCACCCATCTGGTCCATCATGATGAACGGGTCGAGGTGCTTGTAGTTGATTCCCGCGAAGGCACGGCGCACCGGGAATCCCTCGCCCTCGAAGCCGCTCGGGGCGGTGGTCACGGCGAGCACGGGGCGCGCCTTGGCTCCGGCCGGCGCCACCACTCGGGGCAGGGTCAGCGGGTTCTCGACAGTCACTGCAGGCATGGTCGGTACCTCCTCGTGATCACACTTTAGTTGAACGTAGAACTTTCTGCCACCTGGAACGAGCGAAGCCCGGAGGGAATTCCCTCCGGGCTCCATGGGTGGCTTGGAATGATCTACGGGTGATCCGGCGAGGTCACGCCTAGCCGTACATGCGGCGCATCGCGAAGTCGACCATCTGCTCCACGGCCTTCGCGTCGAAGACCATGCGGTGCTCGCCCTCCATGTCGAGGACGAAGCCGTACCCCGTCGGCAGCAGGTCGATGACCTCCGCGCCGGTGATCACGAAGTACTTGGAGTCCTTGCCCGCGTACCTCCGCAGCTCCTTGAGGGAGGTGAACATGGGGATGACGGGCTGCTGGGTGTTGTGCAGCGCGAGGAAGCCGGGGTTGTCGCCGCGCGGGCAGTAGACCTTCGACGTGGCGAAGGCCTGCTGGAAGTCCTCGGCGGACATCGACCCCGTGGTGAACGCGCGCACCGCGTCCGCGAGGGACGGCGGCGAGGGCTCGGGGTAGAGCGGAGGCTGCTGGCCGTAGCCACCGCCGGGCATGCCCTGCATCTGCTGCGGCGGCGGCTGCGCACCCGGCGGGGCGTACTGCTGCTGGGCGCCGGGGTTCTGGTCGTAGCCGTACATGCGCGTAAGCGTACTGAGTCACGGACGTCACAGATGGGCGGTTAGGGGTTGCGCCTTATTACCGACGGGTAGCATCATCGTAGCTACTTGCTGGTATTCATCCCTTTCCTGCTTACGGAGCCTTCGCCATGGGCCACTACAAGTCGAATCTCCGCGACATCGAGTTCAACCTCTTCGAGGTGCTCGGCCGCGATCAGCTGTACGGCACCGGCCCGTTCGCGGAGATGGACGTCGACACCGCCAAGAGCATCCTCGACGAACTGCGCCGCCTCGCCGAGAACGAGCTGGCCGAGTCCTTCACGGACGCCGACCGGAACCCGCCGGTCTTCGACCCCGAGACCAACACCGCGCCCGTCCCGGCGTCCTTCAAGAAGAGCTACCAGGCCTTCATGGACTCCGAGTACTGGCGGCTCGGCCTGCCCGAGGAGATCGGCGGCACCACCTCGCCCCGCTCCCTGATCTGGGCCTACGCGGAGCTGCTGCTCGGCGCCAACCCGGCCGTGTGGATGTACTCGTCGGGACCGGCCTTCGCGGGCATCCTCTTCGAGGAGGGCAACGAGGCGCAGAAGAAGGTCGCCGAGATCGCCGTCGAGAAGCAGTGGGGCTCGACGATGGTCCTGACCGAGCCGGACGCCGGTTCGGACGTCGGCGCGGGCCGCACCAAGGCCGTGCAGCAGGCGGACGGCTCCTGGCACATCGAGGGCGTGAAGCGCTTCATCACGTCCGGTGAGCACGACATGTCGGAGAACATCCTCCACTACGTCCTCGCCCGCCCCGAGGGCCACGGCCCGGGCACCAAGGGCCTCTCCCTCTTCCTCGTGCCGAAGTACGAGTTCGACTGGGAGACCGGCGAGCTGGGCGAGCGCAACGGCGTCTACGCCACCAACGTCGAGCACAAGATGGGCCTCAAGGCCTCCAACACCTGCGAGATGACGTTCGGCGACCAGCACCCCGCCAAGGGCTGGCTGATCGGCGACAAGCACGACGGCATCCGCCAGATGTTCCGCATCATCGAGTTCGCCCGCATGATGGTCGGCACGAAGGCCATCGCGACGCTCTCCACGGGCTACCTCAACGCCCTGGAGTACGCCAAGGAGCGCGTGCAGGGCCCCGACCTCGCGCAGTTCATGGACAAGACCGCGCCCAAGGTGACGATCACCCACCACCCGGACGTGCGCCGCTCGCTCATGACGCAGAAGGCGTACGCGGAGGGCATGCGCGCCCTGGTCCTGCACACCGCGGCCGTCCAGGACGACATCCAGGTCAAGGAGGCCGCGGGCGAGGACGCCTCGGCGCTGCACGCCCTGAACGACCTGCTCCTGCCCATCGTGAAGGGCTACGGCTCCGAGAAGTCCTACGAGCAGCTCGCGCAGTCGCTCCAGACGTTCGGCGGCTCCGGGTACCTCCAGGAGTACCCGATCGAGCAGTACATCCGGGACGCCAAGATCGACACCCTCTACGAGGGCACCACCGCGATCCAGGGCCAGGACTACTTCTTCCGGAAGATCGTCCGCAACCAGGGCGCCGCCCTGAACGGCCTCGCCGAGGAGATCAAGAAGTTCCTCGCGGTCGGCACCGGCGGCGAGACGCTGGCGGGCGCCCGCGAGGAGCTGGCCAAGGCCGCGGTCGAGCTGGAGGCCATCGTCGGCGTCATGCTGACCGACCTCGCGGCCACCGAGCAGGACGTGAAGTCCATCTACAAGGTGGGCCTGAACACCAGCCGCCTGCTGCTGGTCTCCGGTGACGTCGTCGTCGGCTACCTGCTGCTCCGGGGCGCCGCGATCGCCGCCGAGAAGCTGGAGACGGCCTCCGCCAAGGACAAGGCCTTCTACGCGGGCAAGATCGCCGCGGCCAAGTTCTTCGCCGCCAACGTCCTGCCGGGCGTCGCGACCGAGCGGAAGCTCGCCGAGGGCGTGGACCTGGACCTGATGGAGCTGGACGAGGCGGCGTTCTAGTCCCGTCCGAGACGTACGGGCTTTCTTCGCACGTCAGCACGATGCCGCCACCTGCTTCTTTCGGGTGGCGGCATTGTCGTATGCCCTGGGTACGCTGGGTGAATGGCCGAGGATTCCGTCCATGGGAGGAACCATGACCGCCGAGGCATTGCCCGACTCGCAGCACCGGCAGCCGGAAAGTTCCAGGCGCCGACGGCCGACCCGTTCCAAGTGGCCGGTCCCGCCCGCGGACGGCTACACCGTGGACGACTTCTTCGCGCTCGACGACCTCCCGCCGCACACAGAGCTGATCGACGGGAGCCTGGTTTTCGTGAGTCCGCAGCGCGATTTCCACACGCTGGTGATGTATCTGCTGGAGCACGGCCTGCGTCGCAGCCTCCCCGAGCACCTGCGGGTACGCCGCGAGATGGCCGTGGTGCTGGGCAAGCGCAATGCTCCCGAGCCGGATCTCCTCTTGATCAAGTCGGAGGCCGTCAAAGACCGTCGGCTGACCCGCTTCGACGCAGCGGACGTCGTCCTCGCTGTCGAGGTAGTCTCCCCCGATTCCGAAGACCGCGACCGCGACACCAAACCGCACAAGTATGCCGCGGCAGGCATTTCACACTTCTGGCGCGTGGAGATGGAGGGAAAGGACGACCTTCCTGCCGTCTACACATACCAGCACGACGCCGTAACCGGGGCGTACCTCTCCACCGGCGTTCACCACGACCGCCTCAAGCTCTCCGTCCCCTACGACATCGACATCGACCTCACCGAGATCGACCGCCTCTGATCCCCCCGCCACCCGCACAGCCGCGCCATTAGGCTGGCAGTCATGAGCACACCCAGCCGGCCCTTCGACCGCGGCCACACCGAAGACCTCATGACCTTCCTGGCGGCAAGTCCCACGCCGTACCACGCGGTGGCGTCCGCCGCCGAGCGGCTGGAGAAGGCCGGGTTCCGGCAGGTCGAGGAGACCGAGGCCTGGGACGGCACGTCGGGCGGCAAGTACGTGCTCAGGGGCGGCGCCATCGTCGCCTGGTACGTCCCCGAGGGCGCCTCGGCCCACACCCCCTTCCGCATCGTCGGCGCGCACACCGACTCCCCGAACCTCCGTGTGAAGCCGCAGCCCGACGCGGGCGCCCACGGCTGGCGCCAGGTCGCCGTGGAGATCTACGGCGGTCCGCTGCTCAACTCCTGGCTCGACCGCGACCTCGGCCTCGCCGGACGCCTCTCCCTGCGCGACGGATCGACCCGGCTGGTCAACATCGACCGGCCGCTGCTGCGGGTGCCCCAGCTCGCCATCCACATGGACCGCTCGGTCCACACCGACGGGCTCAAGCTCGACAAGCAGAGACACATGCAGCCCGTCTGGGGCCTCGGCGACGACGTCCACGAGGGCGACCTCATCCGCTTCCTGGAGGAGGAGAGCGGCCTCGGCGAGGGCGACGTCACCGGCTGGGACCTCATGACGTACTCCGTCGAGCTGCCCGCCTTCCTCGGCCGCGACCGCGAGCTCCTCGCGGGCCCCCGCATGGACAACCTGCTGTCGGTGCACTCCGCCACCGCCGCCCTCGCCGCGGTGTCCGGGGCCGACAGCCTCCCGTACATCCCCGTGCTCGCCGCCTTCGACCACGAGGAGAACGGCTCGCAGTCCGACACCGGTGCCGACGGCCCGCTCCTCGGCTCGGTCCTCGAACGCTCGGTGTTCGCGCGCGGCGGCAGCTACGAGGACCGGGCGCGCGCCTTCGCGGGCACCGTCTGTCTCTCCTCCGACACCGGCCACGCCGTGCACCCCAACTACGCCGAGCGGCACGACCCGACGCACCACCCGCGCGCCAACGGCGGCCCGATCCTCAAGGTGAACGTCAACAACCGCTACGCCACGGACGGCTCGGGGCGCGCGGTGTTCGCCGCCGCCTGCGAGAAGGCGGGCGTGCCGTTCCAGTCGTTCGTCTCGAACAACGCGATGCCCTGCGGCACGACGATCGGACCCATCACGGCGGCCCGGCACGGCATCAAGACCGTCGACATCGGCGTCGCCATCCTGTCCATGCACAGCGTGCGTGAGCTGTGCGGCGCCGACGACCCGCACCTGCTGGCCAACGCGCTCGTCGCCTTCCTCCAGGGCTGACACCGCGTCTGTTCTCCGTGTGTCCGCGGAGGTTGCGGCGTACCGGGGCTCCGCTTCCCGTGTCATGGGGGCGGAGCCGGGTACACGGTCGGCGCAGCCACGACACAGGGAGGCGGTCCATATGGGCCTGGGCGGATGCATCATTCTCATCGCCGTGGGCGCCATTCTCACGTTCGCGACCGACTGGAAGATGGACGGGCTCAACGTCACCGTCGCCGGTCTCGTCATGATGGCGGTGGGAATCATCGGCGTCGCCGCGTTCACCAGCATCGCGCGGCGCAGGCGGGCGGTCGTGCCGCCGGTCGCACAGACCGTCGTCGACCCCGAGCAGGAGCGCAGGGGTTACTGACAGGGCCCCTGACACGCCACGGCTGAACAGGACGTGTCCGATGTGCGGTGCTTCGGGGTAGAGATGGCGCCATGAGACTTCTCGTGCGCGACCGGGTGCTCGGCATCGGTGACGACTACTGGATCGAGGACGACCGGGGCAACAAGGTCTTCCTCGTCGACGGCAAGGCGATGCGCCTGCGCGACACCTTCGAGCTGAAGGACATGCGGGGCAGGGTGCTCATCGATATCCACGCCAAGATGCTCTCCCTGCGCGACACCATGGTGATCGAGCGGGCGGGCGAGCCCCTCGCGAAGGTCAAGCGCAAGCGCCTTTCGCTGCTGCGCAACCACTACCGGGTCGAGCTGGTCGACGGCACCGGACTGGACGTCAGCGGCAAGATCCTGGACCGCGAGTTCGCCATCGAGTACGACGGCGAACTCCTGGCGGACATCTCGCGCCGCTGGTTCCGCGTGCGCGAGACGTACGGCCTCCAGGTGGTGCGCGAGGACGCCGATCCCGCGCTCCTGCTCGCCGTCGCGGTCTGTGTGATCCGGCTGGCCGAGAAGGAGCGCGAGGAGGACTGAGGCGCCCGCGGGGCGGGCGTCAGCGGCGGGGCGCGGGCGTGCCGAGGAGGCGGTCCTTCAGGGCCGGGAACTGCTCACGGACGGTGGCGACCTTGGCGGGGTCCAGGTCCACGGTCAGGACCTCCTCGCCGTCACCCGCCTCGGCGAGCACCTCGCCCCACGGGTCGACCACGACGCTGTGCCCGGCCTGGTCCACGCCCGCGTGCGTGCCGCCGGTGCCGCACGCCAGGACATACACCTGGTCCTCGACCGCGCGCGCCCTGGCGAACAGCGTCCAGTGCTCGCGCCGCCGCGCGGGCCAGCCCGCCGGGACCACGAACATCTCGGCGCCCGCGTCGACGAGCCCCCGGAACAGCTCGGGGAAGCGCAGGTCGTAGCAGGTCGCGAGGCCGAGGGTGGCGGCCGGAGTCCGTACGGTCGCCAGCTCCGAGCCCGCGCCCATCAGCACGGCCTCGCCCTTGTCGAAGCCGAAGCGGTGGATCTTCCGGTAGGCGGCGGCCAGCTCACCGGCGGGGGAGAAGACCAGGGAGGTGTTGTAGAGCGGCCCCTCCGGGTCCCGCTCCGGGACGGACCCGGCGTGCAGCCACACGCCCGCGTCGCTCGCCGCCTTCGCCATGGCCTCGTAGGTCGGCCCTTCGAGCGGCTCGGCCTCGGCCGCGAAGGACTCGTAGGCGAAGGCGCCGGTGGTCCACAGCTCGGGGAGCACGATCAGGTCGGGATGCTCCCTCGCCGCCACCTCACGTACGAGCGAAGAGACGCGCGTGCGGCGGGAATTGACCGGTTCGCCCTCGTCTACGGCGATCTGGATGAGAGAGGCGCGCACACTACCACCGTCCTGGCATTCGGATCCGTCATCACCGTCAAGCACAGCCTACGATCGTCACACGAAAGCACTGCCGGGGTGCCTGCGGGCAGCGTACTGTGATTTTCCGGGGGAACCCCCCGGGCCCCCACGACGCCACTCAGACACCCACCGCCCGCGTACGACCGCCGAGGGGTCCCGTGAGTCTCCATCCCAGCCTGCAAAACTACGCCGATGCCTGGACCCACTCAGTGGAAGCGATATCCGAGCTGGTGAAACCGCTCGTCGAGGGGGAGTGGAACTGGGCCACACCCTGCCCCGGCTGGTCGGTGCGGGACATCGTCTCCCACGTCATAGGTCTCGACTGCGAGATGCTGGGCGACCCGCGCCCCATCCACACCCTCCCCCGCGACCTGTACCACGTACAGACCGAGGGCCAGCGGTACATGGAGATGCAGGTCGACGTGCGCCGCCACCACACCGCTCCGGAGATGACCTCCGAGCTGGAGTACACGATCATCCGCCGCTCACGGCAGCTCAGGAACGAATCGCGGGACCCCTCGACGAAGATCCGGGGCCCCCTCGGCTCGGAGCAGACCCTCGAACTGGCCATGCGGATGCGGGCCTTCGACGTGTGGGTGCACGAGCAGGACCTGCGCACGACGCTGCGCAGGCCCGGCAACCTCGACTCCCCCGGTGCCCATGTCGCCCGGGACCTCCTCCTCCAGGGCCTGCCGAAGGTCGTCGCCAAGCTGGCGGGCGCCCCCGCGAACTCCGCGGTCGTCTTCGACGTGAGCGGCCCCGTGGAGTTCCTGCGCACGGTCCGCGTGGACGCGGACGGCAAGGGGACGGTGGACAACGCCCCCTCGCTCGGCCCGCTGGCCACCATCTCCCTGGACTGGGAGACCTACTTCAGACTCGCCTGCGGCCGTGTGACGTACGCGGCGGTGGCCGACCACATCAAGACCGACGGCGACCAGGACCTCGCGGACGCCATCCTGCGCAACTTCGCGGTGACCCCCTGACCGGACCCCGGGTCCCTCACGCGGGTACGTGCACGGCCTCCACGCGGCTCGCGACGAGCTGTTCGCGCTCCCGGCGGTCCACCCGCCGCCGGAGCCGCAGGATCTGGCTGAGCCCCAGCGCCTGAAGGACGAACACGGCGGAGAACGCCACGCGGTAGTCGTCCCCGGTGGCGTCGAGCAGCACGCCGATCGCCAGCAGCGTCGTCATGGAGGCGATGAAGCCGCCCATGTTGGTGATGCCGGAGGCGGTGCCCTGCCGCTCCGGCGGGTTCGCGGGGCGCGCGAAGTCGAAGCCGATCATCGACGCGGGCCCGCAGGCGCCGAGCACGGTGCAGAGCACGATCAGGAGCCACGTCGGGGCGTGCTCGCCGGGGTAGGCCAGGGTGGCCGCCCAGACCGTCGCCGTGGCCCCGATCGTGCCGAGCGCCAGCGGGAGCCGCGCCGCGTGGTGCCGGGCGACGATCTGCCCGTAGACGAGGCCGATCACCATGTTGGAGAGCACCACGAGGGTGAGCAGCTCACCGGCGGCCGCCCGCGAGAGCCCCTGCGCCTCGACGAGGAACGGCAGGCCCCAGAGCAGCAGGAACACCATCGCGGGGAACTGCGTGGTGAAGTGCACCCACAGGCCGAGCCGGGTGCCGGGCTCGCGCCAGGAGAGGGCTGTCTGGCGGCGGACGTAGGCGCCGCCGGTGTGCGCCACCGGCTCCGGGGCGTGGCCCTCGGGGTGGTCCTTGAGGAACAGCGCCATCAGGACCAGGACGACGACACCGCAGAGCGCGCTGCCCGCGAAGGCGGTGGTCCAGCCCAGTGAGTGCAGCATCCGGGCGAGGACCAGCGTCGAGACGAGGTTGCCCGCCATGCCGACCAGGCCGGCGAGCTGCGCGACCAGCGGCCCGCGCCGGGCGGGGAACCAGCGGGTGCCGAGCCGCAGCACGCTGATGAAGGTCAGCGCGTCACCGCAGCCGAGCAGGGCGCGTGAGGCGAGCGCCATCGCGTACGAGGGCGAGAACGCGAAGCCCAGCTGCCCCACCGTGAACAGCACGACACCGATGGTCAGCACCTTCTTGGTGCCGAGCCGGTCGACCATCAGGCCGACGGGTATCTGCATGCCCGCGTAGACCAGGAGCTGGAGTATCGAGAACGTGGAGAGGGCCGAGGCGTTGACGTGGAACCGGTCGGCGGCGTCGAGCCCGGCGACGCCGAGCGAGGTCCGGAAGATGACGGCGACGAAGTAGACGGCGACGCCGATCGACCAGACGAGGACGGCCTTCCTGCCGCCGGGGGGATCGCCGGGCAGCGAGACGGGCGAGGAGACCGCGCTCATCGGACCTCGCCCCGCGCCAGGTTCTGGAACCAGCCGACGTGCCGCGTGACGACCGCGACCGCCGCGTCGGCGTCGCCCGCCACCAGGGCGGCGAGGATCTCCTCGTGCTCCGTGAGCGTCTTGGCGATCCGGTCGGGGTGGGAGTGCATCACGGCGACGCCCATCCTGAGCTGGCGGTCGCGGAGCTGGTCGTAGAGCCGGGAGAGGATCTCGTTGCCGCCGCTGCGCACGATCTCCGCGTGGAAGCAGCGGTCGGTGACGGCGGCGGCGGCGAAGTCACCGGCGGCGGCCTGCACCCGCTGCTGGCCGAGCAGCTCCTGAAGGCGGGTGAGGAGCCCGGCCGGGGCCGGTACGGCCTTGCGCACCGAGTGCGTCTCCACCAGCAGCCGGGTCTCGACGACGTCCGCGATCTCCTGCGCCGAGACGGGCAGCACGAGGGCGCCCTTCTTCGGGTAGAGCCGCAGCAGCCCCTCCACCTCCAGCTTCAGGAGCGCCTCGCGCACCGGGGTACGGGAGACGCCCACGGCCTCGGCGAGCTCGCCCTCGGTGAGGAGCGTGCCGCCCTCGTAGCGGCGCTCCAGGACGGCCCTCTTGACATGGGCGTAGACGCGCTCGGCGGCGGGCGGCTGTTTGACGGCGGCGGCTGTCGTGCGGGAGGCGGTACTCGTGAGGGACGCGCTGGCTGGCATGCGCACAGCATAGATACATCACGTATACACGGGGAGTGCCGGTCCATATGCCGGAATCCGGGCGCGCTCCGGCGCGTGTGCGGGCGCGTGATGCGAGCCGCGACTCAGGCATCAACTCATGGCGTTTCCAGCACATCCATTGAGCCCCCTCAGTCGTCTTAGAGGTGAGCGGCCCCCTCATGTGGCCGCAGCCCAGGGGCATTTGGAGCGAAGACTTTGAAAACCGGCATCAAGGGCGTACGCCGCGTATCGGCCGTCACCATCACCGCGAGCGCGATACTGGCCGGCGCCACCCTCACCACTCCGGCCCACGCGGCCGCACCGCCGAAGCCGTCGATCGTCGCCAAGGGCGGCTATGTGATGAACAACGGCACCGGCAAGAGCCTGTTCACCAAGAGCGCCGACACCCGGCGCTCCACCGGCTCCACCACGAAGATCATGACGGCGCGCGTGGTGCTCGCCCAGCCGAACCTCAACCTGGATTCCAAGGTCACGGTCCAGAAGGCGTACAGCGACTACATCGTCGCCAACAACTACGCCTCGTCGGCCCGCCTGATCGTCGGCGACAAGGTCACCGTCCGCCAGCTCCTCTACGGGCTGATGCTGCCCTCGGGCTGCGACGCCGCGTACGCGCTGGCCGACAAGTTCGGCAAGGGCTCGACCCGCTCGGCCCGCGTGAAGAACTTCATCGGCCAGATGAACACCACGGCCAAGAACCTCAACCTGAAGAACACGCACTTCGACTCGTTCGACGGCATCGGCCACGGCGCGAACTACTCCACGCCGCGCGACCTGACGAAGCTCGCCAGCAGCGCGATGAAGTACTCCACGTTCCGCACGGTCGTGAAGACGAAGTCGACGAAGCAGAAGGTCGTCACGAAGTCCGGCGGCTACCGCTACATGCCGTGGACGAACACGAACAACCTCCTCGGCTCCTACAGCGGCGCGATCGGCGTGAAGACGGGCTCCGGCCCCGAGGCGAAGTACTGCCTCGTCTTCGCCGCCACCAGGAACGGCAAGACGGTCATCGGCACCGTCCTGACCTCGTCCTCGGTGAACGCCCGCACCTCGGACGCCAAGAAGCTGCTCGACTACGGCTTCAAGGTCGCCTGACGGACGGCACCCGGCAGACGGGGAGGGCCCGCCGCGCAGCTGCGCGGCGGGCCCTCCCCGTCTGTTCTCAGTCCTTGGCGGCTCTCAGTCCTTGGGGGCCTTTCGCAGAGGCCCTACGACCAGGTCAGCAGCCGCTTCGGACGCTCAAGGACGGCCGCCACGTCGGCGAGCACCCGGGAGCCGAGCTCCCCGTCCACCAGACGGTGGTCGAAGGAGAGCGCGAGGGTGGTCACCTGGCGCGGCTTGACCTTGCCCTTGTGGACCCACGGCTGGAGCTTGATCGAGCCGACCGCGAGGATCGCGGACTCGCCGGGGTTCAGGATCGGCGTGCCCGTGTCGACGCCGAAGACGCCGACGTTCGTGATAGTGACCGTGCCGCCCTGCATGGCGCCGGGCGAGGTCTTGCCCGCGCGGGCCGTGGTCACCAGCTCGCCGAGGGACTCGGCCAGCTCCGGCAGGGTCTTGGTGTGCGCGTCCTTGATGTTCGGCACGATCAGACCGCGCGGGGTGGCCGCGGCGATGCCCAGGTTCACATAGTGCTTCTGGACGATCTCCTGGTTGGCCTCGTCCCACGCCGCGTTCACGTCGGGGTTCCGCCTGATCGCGACCAGCAGGGCCTTGGAGATCAGCAGCAGCGGATTGACCCGCAGCCCCTCGAAGGCCTTGTCCTGCTTCAGCTCCTCGACGAGCTTCATCGTCCGCGTCACGTCGACCGTCACGAACTCCGTGACGTGCGGGGCGCTGAACGCCGAGCCGACCATCGCCTGCGCGGTGGCCTTGCGGACGCCCTTGACGGGGATGCGCGTCTCGCGGGCGTCCGTGGCCGCCGCGGGGGCGGGCGCGGCCTGGGCGGGTGCCTCGGCGG
>NZ_JASKYR010000769.1:0-4050 GCF_041028215.1 Streptomyces flavofungini | reverse complement strand
GCGGGAGGGTGACCTCACGGGTGGAGGGCGTACAGGAGCTGCGGGTCGCCGGTGAGGGGGTGCGGCACGACGGTCGCGCGTACGCCGAAGACATCGGCGACCAGCGCCTCGGTCAGGACGTCCTTGGGGGTCCCGGAGGCCACCAGGCGCCCCTGTCTGAGCACGCCGATCCGGTCGCAGGCGGCGGCGGCGAGGTTCAGGTCGTGCAGGACGACCAGGACGGTGAGTCCGCTGCCCCGCAGATGGGAGAGGATCTCCACCTGGTGGCGCACGTCGAGGTGGTTGGTCGGCTCGTCGAGGACGAGGACGCGCGGCTCCTGCACCAGGGCGCGGGCCAGCAGGACCCGCTGGCGCTCCCCGCCGGAGAGGGTGAGGATGCCGCGCCTGGCCAGCCGGGTGAGGCCGAGCCGCTCCATCGCCGCCGCGCACAGGTGACGTTCGCGGGCGGTGAGCGCCTGGTTGCCGCGCCGGTGGGGCGCCCGGCCGAGCGCGACGACCTCCTCGACGGTGAAGTCGAGGTCGACGGCGCCGTCCTGGGTCATGGCCGCGAGCAGCTGTGCGCCGCGGCGCATGGGCAGGTCCGCGAGGTCGTCGCCGCCTATGCGCACGGTGCCGGTGGTCGGGCGCAGCGCGCGGTACACGCAGCGCAGGGCCGTGGACTTGCCGCTGCCGTTCGGGCCGACCAGGCCGACGACCTCGCCGTCCGCCACGTCGAGCGACAGGTCGTGGACCAGGCGGCGGCCGTCGATGGTGACGCCGAGCCCGTCGACGCGCAGGTCGGTGCCGGTGCGCGGGTCCGTCTCGGTCCGCGGGTCCGGGCCGGTTCGCGGTTCCACGTCAGCGCCCCCCGAAGACATGGCCCTTGCGGCGCATCAGGGTGATGAAGACCGGGACGCCGACGAGCGCGGTGATCACGCCGAGCGGCAGTTCGCGCGGGGCGACGACGGTCCGGGACAGCAGATCGACCCAGACCATGAAGACCGCGCCGACCAGCGGCGCGACCGCGAGGACCCGGGCGTGGCCCGCGCCGACGACCATGCGCACCAGGTGCGGCATCACGAGCCCCACGAAGCTGATCGCCCCGCTCACCGCGACCATCACGCCGGTCATCAGCGAGACGACCACGAGCAGGGACCTGCGGCGCCGGTCGGCGCTCACCCCGAGGCTCGCCGCGGTCTCGTCGCCGAGCGCGAGGACGTCCAGGGCGCGCCCGTGCCGGTACAGGACCGCGAGGCCGAGCAGGACGGCCGCGGCGACCACGGGCAGCGCGCCCCAACTGGCCGCGCCGAAGCTGCCCATGGTCCAGTACAGGACCATTCCGGTGGCCTCGCTGTCCGGCGCGAAGTAAATGATCACGCTCATCAGGGCCTGGAAGCCTAGGGACATGGCGACGCCCGTCAGGACGAGCCGCAGCGGTGAGAGCACCCCCCGGCTCGCGGAGGCCATGTACACCAGGAACGAGGCGATGAGCGCCCCGGCGAACGCCCCGGCGGAGACGGCGTAGACGCCGAGCGCGGCGAGGCCGCCCGTCACCGTCACACCGACCGCGCCCACCGAGGCGCCCGAGGAGACACCGAGGACGAAGGGGTCGGCCAGCGCGTTGCGCACCATCGCCTGGATGGCGACGCCGACCGCGCTGAGACCGGCCCCGACCAGGGCGGCGAGCAGCACGCGCGGCGTACGGATCTGCCAGATGATCTGGTACGTGGTGAGGTCGTCGGCGGCGATGCGGCCGCCGCTGAGCGCCGCCCACAGATAGCGGGCGGTCTGGACCGGCGGCACCAGGGCCGCGCCCAGGCCGATCGCCACGACGACGGACACCAGGAGGACCAGGAAGAGCCCGGCACACGTCAGCACGAGCGTCCTCGGCGACGCGAGGCGGTCCCGCAGCGCGGCCGGGGGCCCCGGCGACGTCACCTCCGCGAGGGTGCTCACGGGCGCTCCGCCTCCGTCACGGCCGCGTCGGACCGCCGTCCGCGCGGCACCAGGACCGCCGCGCCGAGCGCCGCGAGGACCAGGGCGCCGAACACGGCCGCGGTGCCGGGGTATCCGGCCAGGCCGAGGCCCGCGCCGCCGAGCGCCGCTCCGGCGAAGACGCCGAGGCTCTGGCCCGCGGCGTTCAGGCTCAGCGCGGAGCCGCGCAGCGCCGTGCCGCAGCGCCGCACGAGGAGGCTGACCACGCAGGCGGCGACGATCGCGTGGCTCGCGGCGTGCAGCGCGGTCATGGCGAGGGCGAGCGGCAGCCAGTGCGTGAAGTAGAAGCCGACGACGGAGACCAGGGCCGCCACGAGCCCGATGCCGAGCAGGCGCTCCGTGCTGACGCGCGGCGCCGCGGAGTTGGTGACGCGCCCGGTCAGCAGGTTGCTGACGAAGAACGACGCGCCGCTCAGCGTCCATACGAGGGTGAAGAGCCCGGCGTCGAGGTCGAACCGCTCCTCGTAGAAGGCCGCGAGGTAGGACAGGTAGCCCATGAAGACGGCGGTGCGCAGGAACCCGATGAGGAGCAGCGGGGGCACGCCGCGTACCGCCGCGAGCGCCTTGAACGACGCCACGTATCCGGTGCGCGGCGCGCCCGCCGGGGTGTCCGGGCCGGGCCCCTTGCCGCCGCGGGCCAGGAAGACCACGGCGAGCAGGAGCGAGACCACGGCCACGCCGAGCAGATCGCCCTGCCAGCCCCAGAACAGCGCGGGCAGCGCGATCACGGGCGCGGCGAGCATGGCGGTCATGGACGTCGTCGCGGTGACCAGGGTCGCCGCGCGCCCGGCCGCCTTGCCGGTGCCGAAGCGGTCCGCGGCGGCGGCGGTGAGCGCCGGGTTCAGGACGGCGGTGCTCGCGCCGACGAGGAGGCAGAACACGGCGAACGGGGCGAAGCCGCCGACGGCGCCGAGCGCGGCGGAGACGCCGAGCGCGAGCAGGGCACCGGCCGCCGCGCGCTCCTTGGGCACCCGGTCGATGAACGGGGCCAGCGCGGTGCCCACGAGCAGCGCGGCCAGGCCGCCGAGCCCGCGCAGGCCGCCCATCGCGGCGACGCCGCTGCCCGCGTCGTCGGCGATGGGCACGAGGTAGGTGCTGAACACGGTGAACGGCAGCAGGCCCACGGCGGAGGCGAGCAGCACGGGCCACAGGGCCCTGGCCATGCGCAGATCGCCGGGGACCGGCTCCTCCTCCCGCGCGGGGTTCTTCACGGCGTCGACGCTCACCTGGCCGCTCCGTCCACCAGGGCGGCGCGGTAGCGGTACATCGGCGTGGGGTCGGCGCTGAACTGGGAGAAGGTGAAGGGCTCCGCGTTCAGCGCGGTCACCCCGGCGCCGACGAAGGCGCGGGCGACGGCGCTGCCGCTCTGGGCGTAGACGGTCAGCGGCGTCCCGTGCTCGACGCAGTGCCGCAGGATCAGGTCGAAGGTGCCGTTGCTGAGGGTCATGCCGGTGGCGACCACGGCGTCGGCCCGCGCGAGGACCTCGGTCATGTCGTCGGTGACCGGGTCGCCCCAGGCGGTCGTACGGAGGTTGAGGTCACAGGGCAGACAGACGCCGCCCCGCTCGCGTATCGCCGCGACCAGCGGGTTGACGACGCCGATCAGGGCGACGCGGGCGCCGGGCGCGATGTCGAGCAGTCCGGCGACCGAGGCGTCCCTGGCCTCGGCGCGGACCTCGGGCGTACCGGCGGGCAGCAGGACGCGCTCGGCCTCGGCGGCGTCGCGGTGCGGGCGCACCCGGGCCAGGTAGGCGTCGAGGGCGGCCGTGCGCACGGGCGCCGACTCGTGGCGCAGCAGCTTGGCCAGCGGCTGCCCGGAGGCGTTCTCGCAGAACTGCGGGGGGAGTTCACCGGCCTCGAAGGAGCAGGCGCCGAAGGCGTCGCCGACGCGGAGCAGCAGGTAGTGGTTGTGGTAGGTGACGTCGCCGCCCGCGAGACGGGTGGTGTTGTACAGCCAGAACGCGCTGGTGACGGTCAGCTCGGCCGGGTCGGGGCCGTGGGCGCCCGCGAGGACGCCGTCGGTGAGCTCCGCGACGGTCTGGGGGGTGGGGCGTGACATGTGTGTTCTCTCTGAGG
>NZ_JASKYR010000768.1:0-3231 GCF_041028215.1 Streptomyces flavofungini | reverse complement strand
ACGCGGACGAGAGCGGCGTCGGGTCCACATCCGGCTTCAGGTCCACGTCCACACCGACGCCGCTCTCGTCCGCGTGGGCGCCCGCGCCCACACCGCCGAGGTCGACGCCGACGTCGAGAGCCGAGGCGGCACCCGCGGCGGTCAGCGAGGCACCGGCGGCGATCACCGCGCCGGCGGCTATCCGCGCGACACGGATGCGCGTCTTCTTCGTCATCTGGCTGCTACCCCCAGTAGCTGAATCGTCAGTGAGGCAGCGTCCGGGGCGGCGACCTCCGGGGCTCTCGGTCGACTCGCGACCGGCCCCCACAGATCCCACGCGCCCCAGAAATACGCATGCCGCGCGCTAGCCTTTCCACTTTTCACAGCAGCGTCAAGGTCGTTGCGGGCGCGATGTCCGATATCGCGGCAGATGACCGTCGTACGGAGATGTGACTGTGACGCAAAAGGCAACTGCCGCCTTTACGGCGACAGTTGCCTTGTCGATAAAGCCGCTCGCGGCCTTATTTACTTCTCCTGCTGCTTGCGCCAGCGAATTCCGGCTTCGAGGAAACCGTCGATCTCGCCATTGAAGACGGACTCGGGGTTGCCGACCTCGAACTCCGTACGGAGGTCCTTGACCATCTGGTACGGGTGCAGGACGTACGAACGCATCTGGTTGCCCCAGGAGTTGCCGCCGTCGCCCTTGAGGGCGTTCATCTTCTCCTGCTCCTCCTGGCGGCGGCGCTCAAGGAGCTTCGCCTGGAGGACGTTCATCGCGGTCGCCTTGTTCTGGATCTGCGAGCGCTCGTTCTGGCAGGAGACGACGATGCCGGTCGGCAGGTGGGTCAGCCGGACCGCGGAGTCGGTGGTGTTGACGCCCTGGCCGCCGGGGCCCGAGGAGCGGTACACATCGACGCGCAGCTCGCTCTCGTCGATCTCGATGTGGTCGGTCTGCTCCACCACGGGGAGGATCTCGACGCCCGCGAAGGAGGTCTGGCGGCGGCCCTGGTTGTCGAAGGGCGAGATCCGCACCAGGCGGTGGGTGCCCTGCTCCACGGAGAGCGTGCCGTAGGCGTACGGGGCCTGGACGGCGAAGGTGGTCGACTTGATGCCGGCCTCTTCCGCGTACGAGGTCTCGTACAGCTCCGTCTTGTAGCCGTGGCGCTCGGCCCAGCGCAGGTACATGCGCTGGAGCTTCTCGGCGAAGTCGGAGGCGTCGACGCCGCCGGCCTCCGCGCGGATGGTGACGACGGCCTCACGGGAGTCGTACTCGCCGGAGAGGAGGGTCCTGACCTCCATCTCGTCCAGCGCCTTCTTGACGGCCGTGAGCTCGGACTCGGCCTCGGCGCGGGTGTCCGGGTCGTCCTCCTCCTCGGCCATCTCGAACAGCACGCCGAGGTCGTCGATGCGCCCACGGAGCGCCTCGGCCTTCCTGACCTCCGCCTGGAGGTGGCTCAGCTTGCTGGTGATCTTCTGCGCCGCCTCGGGGTCGTCCCAGAGGGACGGGGCGGCCGCCTGCTCCTCGAGCACGGCGATATCGGCCCTCAGCGTGTCGAGGTCCAGGACGGCCTCGATCGACTCCATGGTCGAGGAGAGGGACTTGAGCTCTTCGGATACATCGACGACTGCCACGACTCCAGCCTAACGGCTGCGGCAACCTGTTCCTTCCGGGGTGGTGCGTGCGCGGCTACGGGGCCGGCGGCGCCGACGTGCTCGTGTCCGGGGGCGTGGGCTCCTCCTCGGACGTGGCGGCCCAGGTGCCGACGCCCGCCGCCGCGACGATGACCGCCCCCGCCACGCCGAGCGTGATCCGGCGGCGGCGCGCCGAGGACCGGTGCTTGGCGGAGCCGGGGCGCGCGGCACCGGAGGCCCGAGGGGCGCGCGCCGTGCCCCGGGCGCCGCCCGCCAGCTCGTCGGGGCCGGGCACCCGCATGGAGGTGTGCGTGTCGCGGTTGGAGTCGGCGGGGGCCGCCCCCGGCACCAGCGGCACGGCGCCCCGCCGGGGAGCGGCCTCGCGCGGCTCGGGGGCGGACTCCTCGTAGGCCTCCTCGGCCGGTGCGGGCTCCGTGTCCGGCTCGTCGACGTCCAGCGGCGGCATCCCCGCGACCAGCGGCAGCAGCTCCCGCAGGCGCGCGGCCAGCTCGGAGGCGCGCAGCCGCGAGGCGGGGGCCTTGGCGAGGCACTGGACGAGGAGCTGCCAGAGCTCCTCGGGGATGCCCGGCAGGGGCACCACCGTCTCGGTGACGTGGCGTCGCAGGATCGCCCCGGGGTGGCCGCCGCCGAAGGGGGTGAAGCCCGCGAGGAGCTCGTAGAGGACCGTGGCGAGGGCGTAGATGTCGACGGCGGCGCGCGGCGGCAGGCCCTCGATGATCTCGGGGGCGAGGTAGTCGGGGGTGCCGATGATCTTCGTGGCGCGGGTCCTGCGCGGCGAGTCGATCAGCTTGGCGACGCCGAAGTCGGTGAGGAGCGCGGGGTGCGCGCCGCCGGGTCCGAGGGGGCCCTGCATGTCCAGGAGGACGTTCTCGGGCTTGACGTCGCGGTGCACGATGCCCGCGGCGTGCGCGGCGGCGAGGCCGTCGGCGACGTCCGCGACGATGGCGACGGCGGCCTCGGGGGCCATGCGCCGCTCGCGGTCGAGGCGGGTGCGCAGGTCCGTGCCGCGTACGAGGTCCATGACGAGGGCCAGGTCGTTGCCGTCGACCACCAGGTCGTGGACGCCCACCACGCGCGCGTGGTCGAGGCTGAGCAGGGCGGTGCGCTCCTGGACGAAGCGGCCGACGAGTTCCTGGTCGGAGGCCAGGTCCTCGCGCAGCAGCTTGATGGCGACGGGGCCCTCGGGCCCCTCGCCGAGCCACACCGTGCCGGCACTGCCACGGCCCAGGATCTGGTGGGCGGTGTACCGGCTGCCGATCTTGCGCGTCAAGACTGCTCCTACGGATGCGTGTTGGCGACAAAACTACGCGGCCTTGCCGCCAGCCTTCACTCCGGGAGCAGAAATCACTCTGCGGGTGTCGACAAATCCCCAGAGCAGGGTGGGGATGGCCGCCCCGGCGACCGCTCGGCTGCCCGCCGACGCCTGCCGGCTACTTGCCGCCGACCTTCCCGATCCAGCCGCTGACCGTGTCGTACCAGTCCGTGACCTGCTCCCAGTACCCCTTGGACGTGCCGATCCAGTCCTGGAGCGGGCTGAACTCCCAGACCAGCCAGCTCGCCACGAAGAGGATGACGAGCGTGAACAGGCAGCCCTTGAGG
>NZ_JASKYR010000767.1:0-4068 GCF_041028215.1 Streptomyces flavofungini | reverse complement strand
CCGCCGCGCCCTCCTCCGCCCCCGAGGACCCCGCCCCGGGCGAGCCCGTCCTCGTACCGCTCTCCGCACGCACCGAGGACCAGCTCCGGCAGAGCGCCGCGCGCCTGCGGGACGCGCTCGCCGGGGACGCTCGGCCCTCGCTCCGTGATGTCGCGTACACCCTGCGGGTGGGCCGGGTGGAGTGGTCCGAGCGGGTGGCCTTCGTGGTGCGTGATATGGACGAACTGGTGGGGCAGCTCGGCGACTTCGCCGAGCGTGGGGTGCGCCCGGTGCGCCCGGAGTCCGGCGGCGGTGACCTGTACGAGGTCGCGCGGCGCTGGGTGCGCGGTGACGCGGTGGACGTCGACGCCCGCCATGACGACGCGGGGCGGCGGCCGTCGCGGGTCGCCCTGCCGACGTATCCGTTCGCGGGGGAGCGGCACTGGGTGCCCACCGGTACGGGTGGTGTGTCGTCCGCCGGGGCGGCGCGGGCCGTCGGGGCCGCTGACGTCGCGGCGTCCCCCGTCGTACCGCCGAGCGGGCTGCTGAGTGTGCCGCGCTGGGTGGAGGCGCCCGCCGTCACCGTGCCCGCGGCCGTGCCGCGCAGGGTGCTGATCGTCGCCGAGGAACCGGGGACCGGGCTCGCCGGGGCGCTGGCCGCGCACTACCGGCGCGTCGGCGCGGACGAGGTGGCCGAGCGGCGGCTCGACGACTCCTCCGGCCTCGCGGGGGCGGCGCCCGACCGCGTCCTCCTCGTGACCGGGGGCTCCGGCTCCCGCTCCGGCTCGGACGGCGCCACCGACGCCGGTCCCGAACTGGCGCTGCTCCGGCTCGTCAAGGCCGTACGGCGGCTCGACGGAGGTCGGCCGCGGCCCGACGGCGCGCGCACCGACCTGTGCGTCGTCACCCAGGACACGCAATCGGTCGCGGGCGAGCGGAGCGCGGCGCACGGCGCGGGTCTGGCCGGTCTCGCCTACTTCGTGGCGCGTGACTCCGGCCGGTTCGCCGTACGCGATGTCGACGTCGCGTCGGCCGACCTCCGCACGCCCGAGGGCCGCGCCGCGGTGGCCGCCCAGGTGGCCGACGAGCCCGCGTCCCCCGCCGCCGGACTCGTCGCGCTGCGCGGCGGGCGGCGCCACCGGCAGGAGGTCGTCCCGGTGAGCCAGGACGAGGCCGCGACGCCGGGGCTGCCCGGCATCCGCCCCGGCGGCACGTATGTGGTGGTCGGCGGCAGCGGCTTCGTCGGACGTGTCGTCAGCCGCCACCTCATCGACCGCTACGACGCCAAGGTGGTCTGCGTGGGACGCCGCCCGCAGAGCGACCCCGCCGTGCGCGAGGCGCTCTACGGCGACCGCGTCGGCTACGTACAGGGCGACGTCACCGACCCGCGCCAGGCCCGGCGGGCGATCGCCGAGGCCAAGGGGCTGCTCGGCGAGATCCACGGCGTGCTGTTCGCCGGGGCGACGCGCATCACCGGGGCGCCGGGCGCGCTCGCCGACCTCGGCGAGGAGGAGTTCCGGGCGCACTACGAGATCAAGGCGTCCGGCGCGCGCAACGTGTACGAGGCCGTGGCCGACGAGCCGCTCGACTTCCTCTGCTACTTCTCCTCGGCCCAGGCCTTCTCCTTCGGCGGGGCGGGCACCCACGCCGCCTACGCGGCCGGCATCACCTCGGCCGACGCCTTCGCCAGGGCCGTCGCACCGGGCGCCGCCTTCCCGGTCGGCATCGTCAACTGGGGTGCCTGGCGCGCCTCGTTCGGCGACGCCGCGTGGGACTACCCGACGCTCGGCTTCCTGGACGACGGCGAGGGCGCCGCCTGCTTCGACACGGCGGTGCGGCTGCTGCGGGCGGGCCGCCACCGTCAGGTCATCGGCATGCGGGCCGCCCCCGCGCGGGGCGTGACCGGTGGCGCGGGACCCGACCGGCCGGACCCGGCCGCACCCGTGGCCCCGGACCGGCCCGGGGCCACCGCCCGCGACCGGCGCCCGGAACTCCGGGGCCTGCTGGTGGCACGGCTCGCCCGGACGCTGCGGGTGCCGAAGGAGGAACTGTCGCCCTCGACGGCCTTCGCCGACCTGGGTGTCGACTCGATCACCGGCTCCACGTTCGTCGCGGGAATCGCCGAGGAACTGGGGATCGAGCTCAACGCGGCGGCCCTGTACGAGTTCTCCTCCGTCCAGCGGCTCGCCGAGCACCTCGACGAACTGCTCGCAAAGGAGCCGGAGGAACCACCGGCGGCCACGCCACAAGAACCGTCAGCACCACCGGCACCACCGGCACCACCGGCACCACCGGCGTCGCCCGTGACGTCCGCGCCGGACGACCTGATCGTGAAGTTGGAGGCACGGTTCGCGGCCGGAGAGCTGTCCGCCGCGGAGGTGCTCGACCTGCTCGACGCAGAGCTGGCCACGAGGGAGCAACGATGAGCAGCGCTAACTTCCGCGACATCCTCGACGGTTACGTCAAGGGCGCGGTCGGCGCGGACCAGGCACGCGGTCTCCTCGACGCGCGCCGCCAGGACCACAGCGAGGGCCAGGGACAGCGGGAGCGGATGCTGGACATCGCCGTCGTCGGCATGGCCGGGCAGTTCCCGGGCGCGGCGGACGTACGCGAGTTCTGGCGCAATCTCACCGAGGGCCGCGTCGGCTACGGCGAACTGCCCGACCACTACATCGCCCCGGACGACCCCGCGGGCTACCGCTGGGGCGGCGCGCTGACCGAACGCGACCACTTCGACGCGGAGTTCTTCGGCATCAGGGCGCACGAGGCGGACCTGATGAGCCACAACCAGCGGCTGCTGCTCCAGGAGAGCTGGCACGCCCTGGAGGACGCGGCGATCGACCCGACGTCCCTCGCCGGTTCCCGTACCGGCCTGTTCATCGGCGCCGAGCCCACCGGCTACCCGCACGAGTCGTTCACCGGCGCCTCCGACGCCCTGGTGGCCTCCCGGCTCTCGTACTTCCTCGATCTGCGCGGCGCCGCCCTCGTCGTCAACACGGCCTGCTCGTCCGGGCTCGCCGCCGTACACCTGGCCTGCCAGAGCCTGCGCTCGGGCGAGTCGTCGCTGGCCCTCGCGGGCGGCGTGAACGCGGGCCTGGACGCGCGCGGCCTCGACCTCCTCGTCGAGAGCGGCGCGATGTCGCCCAGCGGCGAGTGCCGCACCTTCGACGCCGAAGCCAACGGCACCGTCTACTCCGAGGCGGTGGCCGTCCTCGTACTCAAGCGGCTCTCCGATGCGGTGGCCGACGGCGACCACATCCACGGCGTCATCCGCGCCACCGGCATGAACCAGGACGGCGCGAGCAACGGCATCACCGCCCCGAACGGCGCGGCCCAGGAGGAGCTGGTCCGCGACGTCTATGAGCGCTTCGGCATCCCCGCCGAACGCGTCGGCTACGTGGAGGCCCACGGCACCGGCACGGCACTGGGCGATCCGGTGGAGGCCAACGCGCTGGTACGGGCCTTCCGGCGGCTCACCGCTGAGCGCGGCTTCGCCGCCATCGGCAGCGCGAAGGCGCACATCGGCCACACGGGCGCCCCCGCCGGAGTCGTCGGCCTGATCAAGGTGCTGCTCTCGATGCGGCACGGCCGGCTCGTCGGCATGCCGACGCTGCGCGGCCTCAACCCGCTGATCGACCTCACGGATTCGGCCTTCGCCGTCGACGCGGCGGCCGGTCCGTGGCAGCACCCCGCCGGGCTCCCGCTGATGGCCGCGGTGAACTCCTTCGGCCACAGCGGGACCAACGCGCACGTCGTCGTCGAGCAGTACGTGCCCGCCGCTGGGCGGGAGCTTGCCCAGGACGCGTCCGCGCAGGTCGTGCCGCTGTCGGCGCGTACGCCCGAGCGGCTGCGGGCGTACGCGGAGGCGCTCGCGGAGCACTTGGCGGACGCCGCCGCCTCGCCCGCCACCGCTGTCCGGGAGGACCGGAGGACCGTGGCGCCCGCGCGGGTGTGTGCCGTGGTGGCCGGTGTCCTCGGCGTCGACGCCGACGAGATCGACCCGGACGAGCCGCTCGSCTCCTACGGGGTACGTCCCGAGCAGCTCGCCCGCATCGGGGAGGCGCTGGACGCCGAGTTCGGGGGCGGGGG
>NZ_JASKYR010000766.1:0-3563 GCF_041028215.1 Streptomyces flavofungini | reverse complement strand
GGCCACCCCGGCGGTTGGGCCCCGGGCTGCCACGGAGGTTGAAGCGCGGGGTGCCACGGCGGTGCAGGGGCCCCCCCCCCCCCCCCCCCCCCCCCCCCCCCCCCCCCCCCCCCCCCCCCCCCCCGGGATCTGCCGCCACGGCGGTGCAGGGGCTGGACCGCCACGGCGGCAGATCCCAGGCCGCCACGGCGGTGCAGGGGCTGGACCACCACGGCGGTGGAGATCCCGGGCTGCCACGGCGGTGGAGATCCCGGGCTGCCACGGCGGTTGAGCCCCGGGCTGCCACGGCGGTGCAGGGGGTGGACCGCCACGGCGGCAGCCCCCAGGCCGCCACGGCGGTGGAGATCCCGGGCCGCCACGGCGGTGGAGATCCCGGGCCGCCACGGCGGTGGAGATCCCGGGCCACCACAGTGGGGCAGAGGACGGGCCGGTCGGCGCTCTTGACACATGCGTACGGTTTCGCGACCTTTGAGCCCCGCCGCGCGACGCGCATTCGGTCACCGGCCGTGGACGCGGCGGCGACCGGAGAGCAGGCAGGGCGCGGCAGCGCCAGTGGGGGGAGCGGCAGGTGCGGATCACCATCCACAGACCCGGCGAGCTGAGCCCCGCGACCCGCGCGGCCTGGCACCGGGCGATGGACGAGTCGCCCGAGTACGCCAACCCCTTCCTGGCACCGGAGTTCGCCGAGGCCGTCGGGCGCTGCCGCGGCCGCTCGCTGGTGGCGGTCCTGCGGGAGAACGGCCAGCCGGTCGGGTTCCTGCCGTACGAACGCAACTCCTTCGGCGTCGGCCGGGCCATCGGCCTCGGTCTCTCCGACTGCCAGGCCCTCGTGCACCGCCCCGGAGTCATCTGGGACACCGAGGAACTGCTGCGGGCCTGCGGCCTCTCCGTCTTCGAGTTCGACCATCTCGTGGAGGAGCAGAAGCCTTTCGGCGCCTACGTCACGGGGACGTTCGCCTCGCCCGTGCTCGACCTGCGGCCGGGCGACGGCGACTACGCGCGCTGGCTGCGCGCCGCCTACCCGAAACTCGCCAAGACGACGCTGAAGAAGGAGCGCCGCCTGGGCCGCGACCTCGGCGGGACGCGGTTCGTCTACGACGAGCGGGACCCGGCGGTGCTCAGAACCCTGATGCGCTGGAAGTCCGCCCAGTACCGCAGGACCGGACGCATGGACCGCTTCGCGCGGCCCTGGATCGTCGACCTGGTGGACCACCTCTTCCAGGTCCGCCAGGAGCACTTCACCGGGGTCCTCTCCGTGGTGTACGCGGGCGACCGCCCGGTGGCGGCCCACTTCGGGCCGACCTCGCGCACCGTCTTCGCCGCCTGGTTCACCGCGTACGACCCGGAGCTGAGCTACTACTCCCCGGGCCTGATGATGCACCTGCGGCTGGCCGAGGCGGCGGCCCGGCGCGGGGTGCGCGTCATGGACATGGGGCGCGGCGAGAAGACGTACAAGGACTGGCTCAAGACACGTGACCTGCGCGTCGGCGAGGGCTTCGCGACGCGGCCACACCCGGTGGCGGCGGCCCACCGCATGTGGCGCAGACCGGTGCGCGGCCTGCGGAACACCGTCCTCGCCCACCCCGGCCTTCGCGAACCCGCCGACCGGCTCCTGAAGACGGTCGGCACCCTGCGGACGACCGGCCGCACGGCCCCGGCCCCCGGCGACAGCCCGGCCGGACCGCCCCGCAAGCCCTGAGCCAGCCGGTCCGAACCCCTACGACGGCGATCGAGCGGAAGGCGGGATGTCCATGCCGTACGGCGCACGGCTGGCCGAGGAGATGACCCGGCGTCTTGGCCGCGAGTGCGTCTACACACCCTCGGCCAGGCTCGCCCTCTATCTGGCGCTGCGGCGCTGGTGCAGGCCCGGGGCGCGGGTGCTGATGTCACCGGTGAACGACGACGTGATCCTCTTCGTGGTCCTCGCGGCGGGCCTGCGCCCCGTACAGGCCCCGGTCTCCGCCTGGGACGGCAACATCGACCCGGCCGCCGTACCGGAGTCGACATGGCGCACCGTGGACGCGGTCCTGACCACGAACCTCTACGGAGTCCCGGACCGCGTCGTCGAACTGCGGGCGCGCTGCGACCGGCTCGGCATCCCGCTGTTCGAGGACGCGGCGCACGCCATCGGCACGTGCGTCGACGGGCGGCCGCTCGGCACGTTCGGCGACGCGGCGGCGTTCAGCCTCTCCAAGCATGTGGCGGCGATGGCGGGCGGTTTCCTCGCCGTCGGCGACGCACGCACCCGGCGGGAGCTGGAACTGCTGCGCGACGAGCTCCTGACGCCGCGCAGGCTCCGCCACGACCTGACCACCACCCTGCGCCCGCTGGCCCGCTCGGCCGTGCGCTCCTCGGGTCTCGCCCGACCGGTGTGGCGCACGATGCAGCGCCTCGGCCTGCTGGAACGGGACTCCTTCCGGATGGATCTGCGCCCGCGTCAGCTCGCGCGCTCGGCGTACCGGGCGCCCAGCCTCGCCGCGTACGAGTCATGGGTCCGCGTCGATCTGCACGGCTTCCGCTCCCGGCACGGCGCCCTGGTCCGGGGCCAGCTCAAGCTCCGCATGGACCGGATCGACGCCGACCTCGCCCGCCGCCGCATCGGCGTCTCGCTGCTCGGCGGCACCGCCTGGGCCGGGCAGGCGCTGCGCGACCGCTCGGCGCGGGAGGGCCCGCTGCCGCTCTTCCGCGTCCCGCTCCTGGTCGAGGACCGCGACGCCCTGCTCGACCGCCTGGTGGACCACGGGCTCGTCTGCGGCTACGTGTACGACCCCCCGCTCGACGACTACGCGGGCGCCGAGTTCGTCGAGCCCTCGCCGGACCCCGGGGCGGCGCGCTGGTTCGCCGCGCACACGCTGCCCGCCGATCCGCTCCTCGCCCGCCGGGTCATCAACGCGCTGACCAAGGAACGCGCCCGTCCCGCGCGGCCGCAGAGGGCACTTCCCTCGGTCCTTACTGGCGGGTAATGTCGGGGGCCCAGGAACGGAGACTCCATGGCCCGCACGTTCACCGTGTCCCGCAGCATCGTCGTCGAAGCGCCCGCGTCGCTGGTGTACGACCAGGTCAGCCGCCCCGCGCAGATGGGGCGGTGGAGCCCGGAGAACCTGGGCGCGACCCTCGCCGACGCCGACGCCGACGCGCCCGCCCGCGTGGGCCAGGTCTTCGAGGGCCACAACAAGCGCGGGCCCGCCCGCTGGACCACGCGCTGCACGGTGACCGAGGCCGACCCCGGCACCCGCTTCGCCTTCCGCGTGCACGCCATCGGCCTCAAGCGCCCGCGCCTGCGCGGCCCCATCGCCACCTGGGAGTACCGCTTCGAGGAGACCGGGAGCGAGCGGGGGGAGCCGGGCGGTGCGACGCGGGTGACCGAGACCTGGACGGACGACCGGCGCGCGTGGCCGACGTTCGTGGCCAACGCCTTCGACCGGATCGCCACCCGGGGCCACACCTTCGCCGCCTTCCAGGCAGGCAACATCGACCGCACCCTGCGCAACCTCAAGAAGGAACTGGACGGGGCGGCCAGCCGCTGAGGCCCCGAATCCCCGAGGCCTTGGAATCCCCGAGAC
>NZ_JASKYR010000765.1:0-3242 GCF_041028215.1 Streptomyces flavofungini | reverse complement strand
GGACTGATCGGCCTGAACCCTCCTGCGCTCCTCGTGCCTTCCGCAGGACCAGGGCGGTCAGGGACTCCGGGTGCGCGTGGCACTGCTCGATCCCGACAGCCGGACCCTGGCGCAGGGTCCGGCTGTCGGGATCGAGCAGTGCCACGCGCACCCGGAGTCCCTGACCGCCCTGGTCCTGCGGAAGGCACGAGGAGCGCAGGAGACTGTGGTTCAGGCCGATCAGTCCCAGACCGCGTACCGCGAGGATGTCCAACTCTCGCGCGCGCCCCGCGTGCGTAAACCCGTACCACCTCGGGGAACGTCGCAAGGGTGAACGTGCCGTCGCCCGAGTGCCTCTCGCGGCCCGCCGCGAGGCCGAGCAGGTGCCGGGCGCTGTCGGGCATGTGCAGGCCATCGGCGATTCGCTCGTAGACGTCGAGGCGGGTCACTTCGCGACGGCCGTTGATGATCTCGTTGACGCGTGACTGAGTCATGCCGGTGGCGGACGCGATCCGGGCTTGGCTGGCCCCGGAGTACTGCTGAACGTGTCGGAAGACGGCGCTTATGTTCCGGGCGCGGAGTGCCTCACGGACCTCGACGCGTTCCCATGCCCAGTCCGGGAGCCCGATCGTTGCTGAAGCCGTCGTCACAGTGCAACCCCGGTCATCCATACACGGAACGGAAGTCATCTCACCGTGAGATTACCGCTGGGGGATCGCATCAGCACCGTCCGTCACCAGAAGCTGGCCGGAGCGACAGAGTCCTGACGCCCGCGTGACAGAGCGGATCGAGCCGGATGAGTGGAAGTGAACGTGGCTGAGACAGCGAAGTGGATCGTGAGCGCGGGAGACGGCGGTCGAACCTGTGGTACTGCCGTGGCCGACTGGCTGGCGCGCTCGCAGCGTGCCCCTGAACTGGCCGCTCGGGAATGGACGGAGACGGGCGTCGCCCTCCTCCCGCTCGGCAGGCGCTTCGACGCCGCCCGCCTGCCTCAAGCCCTCGTACAGGTGGCCGTGGGTGTGACCGTGCCGCACGAGACCGCCGTGCGTGTCGCCCGACTGCTCGACGGACCCGTCATCTACGACGACCGCGCGATGGGCGGCACGTATTACGCGTTGATGCGGCCGCCCGGCTTCCGAACGTGGGAACACCAGGCTGTCGCGCCGTGTCTGAGTCACGGCACCTTCCTGGGTGTGCCGAGGCTGGACCGGGTCGAGCCACCCGGCACGTACTGGGTGGCGCCGCCGAAGTTCGCGGGCGATCTGTGCGAGCCCGCCACCGTGGCAGCGGTCGTGCGCTCCGGGAGCCGACCGGATGAGGAAGTCCGGCCGTGAGCACGTCGCCGCCGCTCACCCTGTACCGCTGTGAGGAACTCCTGTATCAGGTGTACCTGGCGCATCTCGTCGGTTGTCCGCCCTGCCGGACGGAGGCGGATACCTGCGAGGGCGGTGTGCGGATGCGGCGCGGTTTGGCGGCACTCCACGCCGCGGCCGCACGAAAGCGCGGTCGCTAGGCCTCCCCGTCCGCCGCCGCGTAAAGCCCCGCCACGTCCAGCTTCTTCATGCCGAGCATCGCCTGCATCGCTCGCTGGGCGCGGGCCGGGTTCGGGTCGTTCAGCAGGACGGGGAGGGCCTTCGGGACCACCTGCCAGGACAGGCCGTACTTGTCCTTGAGCCAGCCGCAGGGGCCCTCCTCGCCGCCCTCGGAGAGTGTGGACCAGTAGTGGTCGACCTCCTTCTGGTCGGCGCAGTCGATCATGAAGGAGACGGCCTCGTCGAAGGTGAAGTCGGGGCCGCCGTTGATCGCCGTGAAGCGTTTGCCGTCCAGGACGAAGTCGACCGTCAGGACCGTGCCCGCCGGGCGCGGGGCGTTCTCCCCGTAGTACGAGATGTTCTTGACCGAGCTGTTCGGGAAGACCGAGACGTAGAACCTCGCGGCCTCCTCGCTCTGTGTGTCGAACCAGAGGTTGGGTGTGATCTCGGGCATGACGGCACTCTCCTGTCGCGTGGGCGCCGGACCTGCCGGACGCTCTCCATAACCCAGACCGTCGCACCGGGGCCAACTCATCGCCACGCGGTCAGGTGGGAAGGAGCGGGTTCAGGAAGGGCTCCTTCTCCAGGGTGATGCCGAAGTAGCGGTCGTACGCCGCGAGCACCTCCGCCTCCGAGGTCAGCTCGGTGACGTCGCGTTCGCCGTCCGCCGTCGTGGTGAGCTTGCGGCCGCTGAGGGTCACCCGGCCCGTCCCGGTGAGGATCGAGCAGACCAGTGAGCGGGTGAAGTGGGAATCCGGTGACGTCCGGTGGTACCAGGCGCCCGCCGCGAAGTCCGCCAGCGCGCGCGGGCGGGCGTCGAGGAGGTACTGCGGGCTGCCGTCCCGGAGTACGTCCAGGTCGCCCGACTCCTTCTCCGTCAAGCGGAACGTCCCCGCCGGATCGGCCTGGTCGCCCCGCTCGTCGAAGCGGAGCGGCAGCTCGCTGTGGGCGCCGAAGCCCACGTCGGCCAGCCAGTCGCCGCCGTCCTCCGTGCGCACGCGCAGCGCGAGGTGGTCGAAGGGGATGCCGGGCCGGCCCGCCTCGCCGTACACCCGGCCCTGGAGCAGCGCGGCCTCGAAGCCCAGGGAGGTGAGAAGGGCCGCGAACGCGCCGTTCAGTTCGTAGCAGAAGCCGCCTCTGCGCGCCTCCACCACCTTCGTCACCAGGGCCTCGTCGGTGAGCACGATCTCCTCGCCGAGGTGGATCGAGAGGTTCTCGAAAGGAACGTGGCGCAGGTGTGCCGCGTGCAGCACCTGGAGGGCGTGCGCGCTGGGGGAGTCGGGGCGCTCCACGCCGATGCGCCGCAGGTAGGCCTCGGTCCGGTCCGCGTGCATGGCCATGGGCAGGTGCGAGTGCGAGTGCGAGTGCGAGTGCGAGTGCGTGTGCGTGTCCGTGTGCATGTGGCCAGTCTCGCGGTGGTCGCCTGGGGGCCGCCATGGGCCTCCGGCGGGCGGTCACCCCGTACCACCGCCCTAGGACCTCCGGCCGATGCTCGGGGCGACTCCATAAATTGGGTACGGTGTACGCTGCCCCCCCCCCCCCCCCCCCCCCCCCCCCCCCCCCCCCCCCCCCCCCCCCCCCCCCAGCGCACCGGCAGCGACATCAACCCGAGCCTCGAACTGCTCTGGGGCAGCGGCGAGCGCCCCACGCGGGGGCCGAAACCGGCGCTCACCCTGGACCGGATCATCACCGAGGCGGTGCGCCTGGCCGACGCCGTCGCCTGTGCTCGTC
>NZ_JASKYR010000764.1:0-3371 GCF_041028215.1 Streptomyces flavofungini | reverse complement strand
CCGCCGAGAGCCTGGGCTATCTGACCGGCTTCGGCAACGAGCACAGCTCCGAGGCGGTGCCCGGCGCCCTGCCGCACGGCCGCAACTCACCCCAGCGCGCCCCGCTCGGCCTCTATGCCGAGCAGCTCAGCGGCTCGGCCTTCACCGAGCCCCGCGCGCACAACCGCCGCTCGTGGCTGTACCGCATCCGCCCCTCGGCCGCGCACCCGCGCTTCACCCGCGTGGACAACGGCGCGGTCCGCACGGCCCCCTTCACCGAGTCGGTGCCGGACCCCAACCGGCTGCGCTGGAACCCGCTCCCGGAGCCCGCCCCCGGCACGGACTTCCTCGCGGGCCTGTGGACGCTCGGCGGCAACGGCGACGCGGCCCAGCGCACCGGCATGGCCATTCACCTCTACCACGCCAACTCCTCGATGAAGGACCGCGTCTTCAGCGACGCCGACGGCGAGCTGCTCATCGTGCCCGAGCGCGGCGGCCTGCTGCTGCGCACCGAGTTCGGACTGCTGCACGCCGGGCCCGGCGAGGTCGCGCTGATCCCGCGCGGCGTCCGCTTCCGCGTGGAGCTCCTCGACGCGAGCGCCCGGGGGTATGTCTGCGAGAACTACGGCGCCCCCTTCCAGCTCCCCGACCTCGGCCCGATCGGCGCCAACGGCCTGGCGAACGCGCGCGACTTCCGGGCGCCCGTCGCGGCGTACGAGGAGGTCGAGGGCCCGGTGGAGGTGGTCAACAAGTTCTGCGGCAACCTCTGGCGCGCGACGTACGGCCACTCCCCGCTCGACGTGGTGGCCTGGCACGGCAACCACGTCCCCTACGTCTACGACCTGCACCGTTTCAATGTGATCGGCTCGATCAGCTACGACCACCCGGACCCGTCGATCTTCACGGTGCTCACCTCGCCGTCCGACACCCCGGGCCTCGCGGGCGTCGACTTCGTCGTCTTCGCGCCGCGCTGGCTGGTGGGCGAGGACACCTTCCGGCCGCCGTACTTCCACCGGAACGTGATGAGTGAGTACATGGGCCTCATCGAGGGCGCGTACGACGCGAAGGCGGAGGGCTTCGTGCCGGGCGGCGGCTCGCTGCACAACATGATGTCGGCGCACGGCCCCGACCGCGACACCTTCGAGAAGGCGTCGGCGGCGGAGCTGAAGCCGCAGAAGATCGATGACGGCCTCGCGTTCATGTTCGAGACGCGCTGGCCGGTGACGGCGACGGAGCAGGCGGCCCAGGCGTCCCATCTGCAGCAGGGGTACGACGACGTGTGGCAGGGTCTGGAGCGCCACTTCCGCGACTAGGAGAGACCGTGACCGCTTTCGCCCCGGACTCGATCGTCCTTAACCGAAAGCTGCCGCTCTGGTATCAGGTGTCGCAGTCCCTGCGCGCCTCGATACTCAGCCGCACCCCTGACGCCCCGCTCCGGCTGCCCACCGAGGAGCAGTTGGCGGGGCACTACGGGGTGTCCGTGCTGACCATGCGGCAGGCGCTGAAGGAGCTGGAGGACGAGGGGCTCATCACCCGCCACCGGCGGCGCGGCACCTTCATCGAACCGAGCGCCCGGCGCGCGGCGCCCGTCCGCCTGCTGGGCTCGGTCGACGCGATCGTGGCCCAGCAGTCGGGCATGACCACCGAGCTCCTCGAACACGGCTCGGCCCCGCCGTCCGCGGAACTCGCCGCGTACTTCCCGGACTCCGACGCGGTGGCCACGTACCACCGGCTGCGCAGCGACGAGAAGACGGGCGAACCGACCAACCACGCCCGCAACTTCGTCCGCCCCGAACTCGCCGCCCGCATCGACCTGGACGACCTCACGCGCTGGCCGATGACGAAGGTGCTGCGCGATGTGGTGGGCGTGCGGATCAGCCGGATCACCGACACCGTCGAGGCCACCCTCGCCGACCCGGAGACCGCCCGCCTCCTCAAGGTCCCGCTGCTCAGCCCGATCCTGCACTACACCGGCGTCACCTACGACGAGGAGGGCCGGGCCCTGGACGTGGCCCGCATCCACTACCGCGGCGACCGCTTCTCCTTCTCGGTCACGCTGGAGGCGACCTAGGGCCTCTCGTTCGGATCAGGCCCGTGCGGAGGCGGGGTTACGATGCCGGGCGTGACGCCTGACGAAGCGCCGCTGCTCGCGGATCTCATGCCGTGGTCCGTCGCACCGCTCCGGCCGGGACGCGGGTGGCCGATGGGACCGGACGCCGCGTCCCTGCGGGCCCGCTGGGACGCTCTCGTCGGCGCGGCGGGCGAGGACCGCGAGGCCCTGTTCCGGCCCACGCGCCTCCGCACCCTGCACACCGCGGTCGCCCAACTGCCCGGACGGACCGGCGGAACCGGCCGACTCGCCAGGGAGTCGGGCCGCTGTCCCGAGCCGGTGCGGGTGCTGCACGGCCCCTTCGACGAGCAGTGGCTGATCCCCGACCACCGCCTCATCGACGTGGCACGCCCCGAACTGTGGCGGGTCGCGGGCGAGGGCCAGCTCTTCGCCGTCGAACAGGGTCATGTGCCCGGCGCGGCCGGCCCCGCGGTCCTCGCCTCCGCCGTGCTGCCGGACGGGCGCTCCCCCGCCGGGCGCCCCGGCCGCATCAGGCCGCTCTTCCGCAGGCCCGGGGCCGTCGAGCCCAATCTGACGCCGGGCCTCGCCGGGCATCTGTCGAAGCTTCTCGGCCACGAGGTCACCGCGCGCTCGCTGCTCGCCTTCGTGCTCGCCACGGGGACGGGTTCGGCGGCGGGCTGCCGGGTACCGCTCACCGCCGACCCCGCCCACTGGGAGCGCGGCACCGCCCTCGGCGAGCGGCTGCTGCGGCTGCAGCTGCGCGGCGACGGGGAGCGCCCCAAGCTGCCCGGCGGGCGCAGGCCCTATGTGCGCGCGCCCCTGCCCGCGCGCCCCGGCTCACTGTCGTACGACGCCGGGGAAGAGGTGCTGCGGGTCGGCGGGGAGGGTGTCATCTCGCCGGTGCCGAAGGAGGCGTGGGAGTTCGAGGTGAGCGGGGTGCGGGTGATCGAGCGCTGGTTCGGCGCGCGCACGGCCGACGCGGAGGCGGAGCCGGGCTCCCTGGCGGCGATCCGCCCGCGGTCCTGGCCCCAGGCCTGGACGTCGGAGCTGCTCGAACTCGTCACGGTCCTGGCCCTGCTCGCGGAACTGGTCCCGGAGCAGCGGGAGTTGGCGGCGGCCGAAGGTCCGCGGATCACTGTGGAGGAGCTGCGCCGGGCGGGCGTCCTGCCCGTGCCCGACGCGGCGCGGCGCCCGGCGTCGGTGCTCGACCACCGCGAAGAGGGGCCGGACGGGCAGTTCGCCCTGATCTAGGTTCTCGTGCGCCGCCGGTGCTCCTGCCGGGTGCAGGTGCGGCGGGCCGTTCCGAGGGGGCGGGTGTGGC
>NZ_JASKYR010000763.1:0-4537 GCF_041028215.1 Streptomyces flavofungini | reverse complement strand
GGGGCGGGAAGGCCCAAGGGGCCGTCTCAGCCGTAGATCTGAAGGAAGGAATCCATGCCGGGACCGTATCCCGGCGCCTCGGCGTCAGTCGAACGAATAAGCCTCGACCTCGGCGAGGTACCGCGCCCGCAGCGCCTCGTCGGCCGCGTCGCGGTCGAGGAAGGCCGCCTCGAAGGAGTTGCGCGCCAGCGTGCGCAACCGCTCGTGGTCGAGCCCGAGCGCCTCGCGGACCGCGTCGAAGTTGTCCCCCGCGTACCCGCCGAAGTAGGCCGGGTCGTCGGAGTTGACCGTGCACATCAGCCCGGCGTCCAGCATCCGCGGCAGCGGGTGGTCCGCCAGGACGTCGATCGTGCGCAGCCGGACGTTGGAGAGGGGGCAGAGGGTGAGCGGCACGCGCTCGGCGGCGAGACGCTCGACCAGGGCCGGGTCCTCCACGCAGCGCAGGCCGTGGTCGATCCGCTCGACCCGCAGCACGTCCAGGGCCTCGGTGATGTGAGCGGGCGGGCCCTCCTCGCCCGCGTGGGCGACGAGGCGCAGACCGAGCGCGGCGGCGGCCTCGTACACCTCCTTGAACTTGACCGGCGGGTGGCCGACCTCGGCGGAGTCGAGGCCGACGCCGATGATCCGGTCGAGGTAGGGCTTCGCGGCTTCGAGCGTCTCCATGGCGGACTCCGCCGACTGGTCGCGCAGGAAGCACATGATGAGCCGCGTGGAGACGCCGTGCCGCTCCTCGCTCCGGCCGAGCGCGCGGGAGAGGCCCTCGACGACGGTGCCGATGGGGACGCCGCGCGCGATGTGCGCCTGCGGGTCGAAGAAGATCTCCGCGTGCCGCACGCCCTGCCCGGCGGCGCGGGCGAGATAGGCGTCGGCGAGCTCCTCGAAGTCGGCCTCGGTGCGCAGGACCGCCATCAGGCCGTAGTAGAGGTCGAGGAAGCTCTGGAGGTCGTCGAAGAGGTAGGCCTTGCGCAGCTCGTCGGTGTCGGCGTAGGGCAGGTCGACGCCGTTGCGCGCGGCGAGGGCGAAGGCCAGTTCGGGTTCGAGGGTGCCCTCGATGTGGAGGTGGAGTTCGGCCTTGGGGATCGGCATGGTGCGGTCTCGCTCAGTTCTGTGGTGGTGCTCAGGGGGTGCTGCCCCGGAGTCGCGGGTTCCGTCGGCGCTCAGGTCCGCTTCGGCACCGGCACGCGCGTGAGGTCGCGGGCGATGGTGAGTTCGCCGTCGAATCCGGCGGCGCGGGCCTGGTGCTCGTAGGCGGTCGGGTCGGGGTAGCGCTGGCTGAAGTGTGTCAGGACGAGGTGGCGCACCCCGGCGGCGGTCGCCACCCGGGCGGCCTGGCCCGCGGTGAGGTGCCCGTGGTCGGTGGCGAGCCGCTCGTCCTCGTCGAGGAAGGTGGACTCGATGACGAGCATGTCGCAGCCCTCCGCGAGCGTGTGCACGCCCGCGCAGAGCCGCGTGTCCATCACGAACGCGAACCGCTGTCCCCGCCGCACCTCGCTGACCTCGTCGAGCGTGACCCCGCCGAGGCTTCCCTCCCGCTGGATGCGCCCCACGTCGGGCCCCTTGATGCCGCGCTCGGCGAGCAGCCGGGGCAGCATGCGCCGTGCGTCGGGCTCGGTGAGGCGGTAGCCGTAGGACTCGACGGGATGCGAGAGCTTCACCGCGTCGAGCGTGTACGAGGGCCCCGCGCCCAGCGGTCCGTCGGCGGCGACCGGCTCCTGGACCAGCGACACCGTCTCGCGGTACGCCGTGGAGTACCGCAGCCGGTCGAAGAAGTGCTGCCCGGAGGCCGGGTAGTGGGCGGTGACGGGGTGCGGGACGCGGTCGAGGTTGATGCGCTGGATCACCCCGGCGAGGCCCAGGCTGTGGTCGCCGTGGAAGTGCGTCACGCAGATCCGGTGCAGGTCGTGCGCGGCGACCCCGGCACGCAGCAGCTGCCGCTGCGTGCCCTCGCCGGGGTCGAAGAGGATGCCCTGGCCGTCCCAGAGCAGCACGTAGCCGTTGTGGTTGCGGTGCCGGGTGGGGACCTGGCTTGCCGTGCCGAGCACGACCAGTTCACGTACGGACAAGAGGAGTTGGCCCCGCTATCCGGGAGGCCACTGGAGGCCGCGGCCGCCCAGGACGTGCGCGTGCGCGTGCAAGACGGTCTGCCCGGCCCCGGTGCCGGTGTTGAAGACGATGCGGTAGCTGTCGGACTTCTCCTCGGCGGCCACCTCGCCCGCCTCGCGCAGCACGTCGGCGGCGATGCCCGGCTCGGCGGCGGCGAGCGACGCGGCGTCGGGGTAGTGCGCCCTGGGGATCACCAGGACGTGGGTGGGCGCCTGCGGGTTTATGTCCCGGAAGGCCACGGTCGTCGCCGTCTCGCGAACGACGGTCGCCGGCACATCACCCGCGACGATCTTGCAGAACAGGCAGTCGTCTTGCGCTTCGCCCGCCATGGGCCGCCTCCTGGATCGGGAAGATCAGTACGTTCGGCATGCTATCGGCCCCGCCGCGGCGGGGCCGGGGCAAGGTCAGCGTGCGCCCGGCACCTCGGGTGCCGTCTTCGCCGGGTTCTCCGCGAGGGCGGCGAGCGCGATCCGTACCGCCTCGTCCAACTGCGGGTCGCGGCCCGCCGCGTAGTCGTCGGGGGTGGTCACGACCTCGACGTCGGGGTCGACCCCGCGGTTCTCCAGGCCCCAGTCCTGGCCCTCCAGCCAGAACGCGTACTTCGGCTGGGTCACGAGCGTGCCGTCGACCAGGTGGTAGCGGCTGTCGATGCCGACGACGCCGCCCCAGGTGCGGGTGCCCACCACGGGGCCGATGCCGAGCGCCCTGATGGCGGCGTTGACGATGTCGCCGTCGGAGCCGGAGAACTCGTTGGCCACGGCGACGACGGGGCCGCGCGGCGCGTCCTGCGGGTAGCTGAAGGCCCGCGAGCCCCGTGGCATGTCCCAGCCGATGATCCGGCGGGCCAGCTTCTCCACGACGAGCTGCGAGGTGTGCCCGCCGCCGTTCTCGCGCACGTCCACCACCAGGCCCTCACGGGCGACCTCGACGCGCAGGTCGCGGTGGATCTGCGCCCAGCCGGGCGCCTGCATGTCGGGTACGTGGAGGTAGCCGAGCCTGCCGCCCGAGCGCTCGTGGACGTAGGCCCGCCGGTCGGCGACCCACGCGTGGTAGCGCAGCGGCCCCTCGTCGTCGATCGGGACCACCACGGCGTGCCGCGGGTCGCCGCCACCGGAGGGCGAGACGGTCAGCTCGACGGGCTTGCCCGCGGTGCCGACGAGCAGCGGTCCGGGGCCAGTGACCGGGTCGACGCCCTGGCCGTTGACCTCGATCACCGCGTCGCCGGTCCTGACGGCGACGCCGGGGGCGGCCAGCGGGGAGCGGGCCGCGGGGTCGGAGGTCTCGGACGGCAGGACGCGGCCGACGCGCCAGAGGCCGTCCTCGCCGCGCGCGAGGTCGGCGCCGAGGAGCCCCTGGCGGTACGCGGCCCCGCCGCCCCCGCCGCCGGAGGAGACGTACGCGTGCGAGGTGCCCAGCTCGCCCTGCACCTCCCAGAGCAGGTCCACCAGGTCGTCGTGGGTGGCGACGCGGTCCAGGACGGGGCGGTAGCGCTCCAGGACGCCGTCCCAGTCGACGCCGCCGAGGTCCGCCCGCCAGAAGTTGTCCCGCATCAGGCGGCCGGTCTCGTCGTACATCTGGCGCCACTCGGCGGCCGGGTCGACGGTGTGCCGGATACGGGAGAGGTCGACGGTGATGTTCGAGTCGCTGTCCTCGTCGCCGGAGGCCCGCCGGTCGCTCGGGACGACCTTCAGCTTGCCGTCGGTCCACAGCAGGACCCGCTTGCCGTCGCCGGTGACCGCGAAGTGGTCGGCGTCGGCGGCCAGTTCCTCCACGCGGTGCTGGGCGAGGTCGTACCGCTCCAGCTCGGTGTGCGGGTCCGGGTCGAGGGGGTGTGCCCGGGAGGCGCCGAGGACGCCGCGCACCGGGTGGCGCAGCCAGAGCAGCCCGTCCTTGGCGGCGCGCAGCGTGGAGTAGCGGGCGGCCTCCACCGGGAAGGGCACGATGCGGTCGGCGAGCCCGTCGAAGTCGACGCGGGTGACGGGGGCGCCCTCGCTGTCCGGGGTCTCCGCGCCGCCGTCCTGCGCCTCGAAGGGCCTGCCGTGGCGCTGCGGACCGAACGGGGACGGCGTGGTCGCGGCGAGCGTGATCAGGTGCGGCCGGGAGCCGCCGACGAAGGCGAGGTCGAAGACGTGCTCGTCGTAGACCGGGTCGAAGGCGCGCGCGGAGAGGAAGGCGAGGTGCTTGCCGTCGAGGGTGAACGCGGGTGAGTAGTCGCGGAAGCGCAGCGGCGTGGCGTCGGAGACCGAGAGGTCGGCGGTGTTGGCGAGCCTGAGCTGCCGCAGCGGGCGCGGCCCGGGGTGCGACCAGGCGAGCCAGGCGGAGTCGGGCGAGAAGACGAGCCCGGTGGCCTCGCCGTCCTCGCCCCGGTCGACCTCGCGGACCTCGCCGCTCTCCCGCTCCACGAGCAGCACCCTGCCGTCGTGCGAGGCGACGG
>NZ_JASKYR010000762.1:0-3783 GCF_041028215.1 Streptomyces flavofungini | reverse complement strand
CACCTCCGGCGACCACACCCTGTTCGTCGGCCGTGCCGAAACCTTCGGCACGCTCGGCGACGGCCCCGCGCTGACCTTCGCCGACAGCCGCTTCACCCCGCCGCGCCCCACCGAGCCCAAGGAACTGCCGTGACCCATGTGCTGATGTTCCCCGGCCAGGGCTCCCAGCGTGTCGGCATGGGCGGCGCCGCCCTGTTCGACCGCTTCCCCGACCTGGTCGCCGAGGCCGACGAGGTGCTCGGCCACTCCCTGCGCGAGCTGTGCCTGAGCGACCCGCACCAGCGCCTGCACCACACCGCCTACACCCAGCCCGCCCTCTACGCCGTGAACGCCCTGTCCTACCGGGCCCTGCGCGCCGACGGCATGCCCGCCCCCGACGCCGCAATCGGCCACAGCCTGGGGGAGTACAACGCCCTGTGCGCCGCCGGAGTGTTCGGCTTCACCGACGGACTGCGCCTGGTCGCCGCCCGCGCCAGGGCGATGTCCCGCGTCACGGACGGCGCCATGGCCGCCGTCATCGGCATGGACGAGGCGGTGATACGGCTGCTCCTGCGCCGGGCCGGTCTCGAAGCCGTCGAGGTCGCCAACCTCAACACCGCCGACCAGACCGTCGTGGCGGGACCGGCGGCCAAACTGGACACCGCCGCGGCGCTCCTCAAGGACTCCGGCGCCACAGCGGTGCGCCGCCTTAAGGTCTCGGGCCCCTTCCACACCCACCACATGCGCCCGGCCGCCCACGAGTTCGCCCCGCACCTCGCCCGGACAAGCCTCGGCGAACCGGCGTTCCCCGTCTACGCCAACCGCACCGCACGTCCCTATGCGCCCGGACACATCGCCGAGCTGCTGACCGAGCAGATCGACCACCCCGTACGGTGGCACGAGACGGTGCGGCGGCTGCTCGACGCCGACCCCGACACCCGGTTCCAGGAGGTGGGGGCCGGACCGGTCCTCACCCGCATGGTCCGGGCCATCCGCACCGAGAGGACCCCCTCATGACCACCGCCCTCTCCACGGCCATCCGGCCCCGGCCCGTCGAAGACCCCGCCCTGCGGCTCTTCGTCCTGCACCACGCCGGCGGCTCGCACGTCATCTACACCCACTGGGTCACGCACTTCCCCGCCGACTGGGACATCTGCCTCCTGGAGGCGCCCGGCCGCGGCCCGCTCAGCGCCCTGCCCGCACACGAGGACTGCGCCGGGCTCGCCGCGTTCCTGCTCGACGGCGTCCAGACGCTGCTCGACGCCCCCATCGCGCTCTTCGGCCACAGCATGGGCGCCCTGGTCGCCTACGAGATGACCCGCCAGCTCATCGAACGCGGCCAGGAGCAGCCGGTGTGGCTCGGCATCTCCTCGTGCGAGGACCCCTTCACCGAGCAGCCGCCCTTCGGCGGCGAGCTGCCGCTGCACCTCATGACCTCGACCGGCCTGCGCGACGCGCTGGCCGCCATGGGCGGCCTGCCGACGGCGATCCTGGAGGACGACACCATCTGGCAGCTGTACGAGCCACGGCTGCGCGCCGACTTCAAGCTGGTGGAGACGTGGCGTCCGCGCCCCGCCGACCGCAGCCGCATCCCCGTCCCCTGCTCGCTGTTCGGGGGCGAGAGCGACCACGTGGTCACCCGGGACCAACTGCTCGCCTGGAACCAGGGGATGGACCACCCGCTGGGCGAACACTTCTTCCCGGGCGCCCACTTCTACTTCGACCAGCAGGCGCCGCTGATCGCCGCCCAGATCACCGAGGAGATCGATACGGCGGCACCGGGCCTGGCGGGCTGGTGATCCTCGCCGTGCGGATGCCCGCGCGTCCGCCGTCTCGTCAGTCCGCCGTGGCCGTCTCGTCGGCCTCCCCACGGCTGCCGGGGGAGACCGTGCACTCGATCTCATCGTCCCGCACGTCGCAGGTGACGGTGTCGCCCGGACCGATCTGGCCGTCGAGGAGCATGGTGGACAGCCGGTTGTCGAGCTCGGTCTGGATGGTGCGGCGCAACGGCCTGGCCCCGAACTCCGGCTGGTAGCCCCGCTCCGCGAGCCACTCCTTGGCCGCGTCGGTCACCCGGAGAGTGACCTGCTGGGCGTGGAGCCTGCGACGGCTGCGCTCAAGGAGCAGGTCGACGATCCGCACGAGGTCGTCGCGGGTGAGCGCGTGGAAGACGACCACCTCGTCGATGCGGTTGAGGAACTCGGGACGGAAGTGGCCGCGCAGCTCGGCCATCAGCTCGTCACGGATCTCCTCGACCGCGCCCTGGTGGCTCAGGATGAGCTGCGAGGCGAGGTTGCTGGTCATGATGACGACCGTCTGGCGGAAGTCGACGGTACGGCCCTGCGCGTCGGTCAGCCGTCCGTCGTCCAGTACTTGCAGCAGCAGGTTGAAGACGTCCGGATGCGCCTTCTCCACCTCGTCGAACAGCACCACGCTGTACGGCTTGCGGCGGACGGCCTCGGTGAGCTGGCCGGCCTCGTCGTAGCCCACGTATCCCGGGGGTGAACCGACGAGGCGCGAGACCGTGTGGCGTTCCTGGAACTCGCTCATGTCGAAGCGGATCAGCCGGTCCTCCTGGCCGAAGAGGATGTCGGCGATGGCCTTGGCGAGTTCTGTCTTGCCGACGCCGGTGGGGCCGAGGAAGAGGAAGCTGCCGGTGGGCCGGTCGGGGTCGCCCATCCCCGCACGGCCGCGCCGGACCGCCTGTGCCACCGCGGTGACCGCCTCGTCCTGGCCGATCACCCGCTCGTGCAGGGTCTCCTCAAGGCGGATCAGACGCTCGCGCTCGGTGGCCGTCAACTGGGAGACGGGGATACCGGTGCGCCGGGAGACGACATCGGCGATGTCCTCCACGGTGACCTCGGCGGCGGGCGCCCGTTCGCCGTCCAGGCCCGACAGCCTGCCCTCCGTCTCCCCGATCTGCCTCTTGAGCCCCGCGGCGCGCTCGTAGTCCTCGTTGTGGACGGCCTCGTCCTTCTCCCGGTTCAGCCGGGTCAGCTCCTGGTTGATCTCATCCGCCTCGGGGCTGTCGGCGCCGCCGCGCAGCGCCACCCGGGCACCCGCCTGGTCCATCAGGTCGATGGCCTTGTCGGGCAGGAAGCGGTCGGTGATGTAGCGGTCGGAGAGCGTTGCCGCGCTCTCCAGGGCCGCGTCGGTGAAGCGGACGCCGTGGTGGGCCTCGTAGGAGTCGCGCAGGCCCCGGAGAATCTCCACGGTCTCCTCCACCGTGGGCTCCGGCACGATGACCGGCTGGAAACGGCGTGCGAGTGCCGCGTCCTTCTCGATGTTCTTGCGGTACTCCTCCAGGGTCGTGGCGCCGACCAGGCTGAGGTCGCCGCGCGCCAGCGCGGGTTTGAGGATGTTGCCCGCGTCCATGGCGCTCTCACCGCCGCCACCTGCGCCGACGACCGTGTGGAGTTCGTCGATGAACAGGATGATGCTCTCCTGCGCGTCGGTTACCTCGTCGATGACCTTCTTCAGGCGCTCCTCGAACTCCCCGCGGTACTTCGATCCGGCCACCAGACCCGACAGGTCCAGGGCCACCACCCGCCGGTCCCGCAGGGTCTTGGGCACGTCGCCGGAGACGACGCGCTGCGCGAGTCCCTCCACGATGGCGGTTTTGCCGACCCCTGGATCGCCCAGCAGTACCGGGTTGTTCTTCGAACGCCGGGAGAGGATCTCCACCGTCTGCTCGATCTCCTCCGCCCGGCCCACCACCGGGTCCAACTGCCCCGCCCGGGCCTCGTCCGTGAGGTCGCGGCCGTACTCGTCCAGCGTGGGCGTGGCCGTGGACCCGCCCGCCGC
>NZ_JASKYR010000761.1:0-3496 GCF_041028215.1 Streptomyces flavofungini | reverse complement strand
GGGCGGGGGCAGGGCCTCAGCGGGCGGCGGCGGTGCTCCTCTCCGGCCGCAGCTCCAGGTGGGCGCCCCGCCAGCGTCGGCGGAGCAGGCGATCGTGGCTGACGACGACGAGGGCGCCCTCGTAGCCGTCGAGCGCGGATTCCAGCTCCTCGACGAGCGCGGGTGACAGGTGGTTGGTGGGCTCGTCGAGCAGCAGGACGTCCCACGGCTCGCTGAGCAGGCGCGCCAGAGCGAGCCGCTGTGCCTGTCCGGTGGACAGGCGGCCGACCGGCACCGTGAGCTGGTCGCGGCCGAACAGGCCGAGGGACAGCAGGTGTTCGGCGTGTTCGGCGTGTCCGGCGTGCTCATCGGAGTTCCGCGCCCGGCCGCGGGCGAAGGCGGCGAGCACGGTCTCGTGCGGTCGTCCCGGACGCGGCTCCTGGGGGAGGTGACCGACCCTGCCCCGGCGGGTCACGCCGCCGCTGTCGGGGGCGACTTCACCGGCGAGAACGCCGAGCAGAGTGCTCTTCCCCGCTCCGTTCGGCCCCGTGACCAGCAGGCGCTCGCCCGCCGCGACCGTGAGGCCCGTACGGTCGAGCCGGTCGGTGACGGCGATGTCCGAGGCGTCGAGGACGACGCCGTGCGGGCGGCCGGAGCGCAGTACGGGGGTGAAGCGCAGCGGCTCGGGCGGCGGTGCGACCGGGTCGGCGAGCAGGCGCCGCAGCCGCTCCTCCGCGTTGCGCACCCGACTGGCGAGGGACTGCTGCACCCGGCCGCCCGCCCGGTCGTACGCCATCTTGTTGCCGTCCTTCATGGGGCGCCCGGGGGCCACTTGGCGGGCGGTGGTCGCGGCGGTCTCGCGCAGCCGGTCGATGTCCGTGCGCCACTGCTCGTACGCCTGGGCCCAGCGGCGCCTGGCGGCGGCCTTCTCGGCGAGGTAGCCGGGGTAGCCGTTGCCGTACCGGACGACGTCCCTTCGGTCGGCGTCCACTTCGAGCAGGGTGGTGGTGACGCGTTCGAGGAAGACGCGGTCGTGGGAGACCGCCACCGTGGTGCCCCGCCGGGTGCGCAGATGGTCCTCCAGCCAGGTCAGGGCGGTGCCGTCGAGGTGGTTGGTCGGTTCGTCGAGAAGCAGTACCTCCGGCGCCGCGGCGAGGACGGCGGCGAGGCGCAGCCGCACCTGTTCTCCGCCGGACAGCGTGCCCACGGTGCGGTCGCGGGCCACGAGGCCCAGACCGAGGCCGTGCAGGGCGCGTTCGACCCGGGCGTCGGCGTCATAGCCGCCACGCAGTTCGAAGACCGTCAGGAGTTCGCCGTACTCGGCGAGGCCGGATTCGTCGCCCTCGGCCATCGCGGATTCCAGGCGGCGCAGCCGCTGCTCGACGGCGCGCAGGTCGCTCAGGGCGCGGTCGATGATCTGCTGGACGGTCGCGCCCGGTGCGAGCCGCTCGTCCTGGGCGAGATAGGCCACGCCACCGTCGGCCTGGACGACGACCTCGCCCTGGTCGGGCCGTTCGCGCCCGGCGAGCAGGCGGAGCAGGGTGGTCTTGCCCGAGCCGTTCTCACCGATGATCCCGGTGCGCTCGCCCGCGGCGAGCGAACACGTCACCGAGTCAAGAACGGTCCTGCCGTCGAAGGACTTGCTGACGGCGAGCGCGCTGATCTGTGTGGGCATACAAGGTCTCCAGAGCATTCGAGGACGGGGCGGCGGACACGGGCCGCGGGGCCGGGCGAAGGCTCTGGAAGAACATCGATCACTCCACTAGTGCGACAACTGATGCATTAAGATGGTGCCATACCGCCGTCCCCCGAGCAACGGATTACCGCGATGACATCCGATCCACCTGGTCCAGGACCGCAAACGGTCCGGCAGACGTCCGCGCCGACGCGACGCCGCCCCGGTGGCCGCACGGCCCGTATCCGCGGGCAGGTGCTCGAAGCCGTCCTCGCGGAGCTTGGCGAACACGGCTATGACGGGCTGACCGTGGACGCCGTCGCCGCCCGCGCGCAGGTGCACCGCACCACGGTGTACCGGCGCTGGGGAGATGTCGGCGGCCTGCTCGCCGACGTGCTCGACGCGGCGAGCGCCGACGCCTGGCAGCCGCCGGACACCGGCTCGCTCGAAGGCGATCTGACGGCGCTGAACCAGGAGATCCAGGACGCCATGCTGGCGCAACCGCCGGTCATGGCGGCCCTGATCGCCGCCTCGTTCCGCTCCGAACAGGCCGCCGAGGCCCAGCGGCGGCTCTGGGACGACCGCTACGCCCGCTGCGAGATCACCGTCGACCGTGCCGTCCGGCGCGGCGAACTCCCACCGCGCACCGACGCCCGCCGCCTGCTCATCGCCGCCACCGCGCCGCTGTACCACCACCTGGTCCTCCTGCACACCCCGCACGACCCCGACCTGCCGCGCCAGGCGGCCAGGACGGCGGCCCTCGCCGCGACGGCGGGCGCCTTCGCAGGCCCGGCGCCGGAGCCGCGCCCGGCACCGGAGCCCGGCCCGGCGTAGACCGGTGGCCCCGTCGCGGGCCGTTGGCGCCTAGCGCATCGCCTCGTACGTGCCCGCCGCGGCGAACGCCTCGCTGATCGGCGCGATCAGCGAGGCGAGGCGGCGGGCCCCCGCGCCGCCGACCGGGGCCCACAGCGGGGCGCAGAGCTCATCGGTCTCGGCCTCGATCCGCTCGCGCGCCGCGGCCCCCGCCTCGGTCGCCGCGCCCTCGGCGTCGAGCCAGCCGCGCGCGACGAGACGCGCCGTCGCCGCGGCCCACTCCGCGTCGCTCCACTGGCGGGTGGTCCGTATGAGCGCCGCCGGGAGGTGGCCCAGCGCGGTGTGGAGGACCAGGCACTCGCACGGGCCGAGACGGTTGGCGGCGAGTACGACGAGATGCGCGTCGCCGCGCCACTCGCGGACCACCGTGAGCTGCTGCCACAGCGCGACGAGCGGATCGCCGGGGAGCGGGACCGACGCGTTGGCGGCGGCGAGCGGCCTGCCCGCGTACTCGGCACCGGCGACGACCGGGTCCGTCAGCGCCCTCGCCTCGGCGATCTGATCCGCCGTGAGCGGCACCCGTACACGCCGCATCGCGCGCCCGGCGGCGGCGAAGCGCGCGGCCTGCCACCGCTCGGGCGGAGCGGCGTCCCACACACCCGCCATGGTCCGCACCGCCCGGGGGCTGAAGTTGTAGAAGGCCGCCAGGGTGACCTGCCAGGGGACAGCGCCGAGCGCCGCCGAGCGGAGGGCGAAGTACACCGGCGCGCGGTCGGTCACGCCCAGGGCGGCGGCCTCCTCGGCGGTCTCGGGCACGAGGTAGATGAACAGGTGGGTCCGCTGGACGACGGTGCTGATCTCGCGGACGGCGCCCAGGTCCGTCCGCTGCTCACTCGAAGGCGCGTTGTCGAAGGCGCTGGTGGAAGTGGTGTCGGAAGCGCTGATGGCAGTGGTGTCGGGAGTCATGAAATCGACGATAGCAGCAATAATCGATTATCTGGGGAATCGTCTATGCTGACGGCATGACTC
>NZ_JASKYR010000760.1:0-3711 GCF_041028215.1 Streptomyces flavofungini | reverse complement strand
CCTCCCACCACCCCGTAACTTTGGCCCGCTACGCTGCCCCCGTCGAGGGACGTGATCACCCGGTCACCCCTCGCGTTCCGGCGTTCGCCCGCACTTCCCGCCTCTTACGCTTCTTCTGTCGCAGCCACGCCTCTCGATGACCGCTCCGACCGCAGCCGCGGTCCGATGATCAGTACTTGGACGGCGCAGTACTCATGTCTTGGCTTGAATCCTTCATCCTCGGACTCGTCCAGGGACTGACCGAGTTCCTCCCCATCTCCTCCAGCGCGCATCTGCGGCTGACGGCGGCGTTCGCGGGCTGGCACGACCCCGGCGCGGCGTTCACGGCGATCACGCAGATCGGCACCGAGGCCGCCGTCCTGATCTACTTCCGCAAGGACATCGCGCGCATCCTGTCCGCGTGGTTCGGCTCGCTCTTCGGGAAGGTGCCGCGCTCGGACCACGACGCGCAGATGGGCTGGCTGGTCATCGTCGGGTCGATCCCGATCGGGGTGCTCGGCGTGACGTTCAAGGACCAGATCGAGGGTCCGTTCCGCGATCTGCGCCTGATCGCCACGACGCTGATCGTGATGGGCATCGTGCTCGGCGTCGCCGACCGGCTCGCGGCCCGGGACGAGACGGGCGGCAAGCACCGTGCCGTGCGTGAGCGCAAGAGCCTGCGCGAGCTCGGCGTCAAGGACGGTCTGATCTTCGGCGTCTGCCAGGCGATGGCCCTGATCCCCGGCGTCTCGCGCTCGGGCGCCACCATCAGCGGCGGCCTGCTCATGGGCTACACCCGCGAGGCCGCAGCCCGCTACTCCTTCCTCCTCGCCATCCCCGCCGTCCTCGCCTCCGGCGTCTTCGAGCTGAAGGACGCGGGCGAGGGCCATGTCTCCTGGGGCCCGACGATCTTCGCGACGATCGTCGCGTTCGTGGTCGGCTACGCCGTCATCGCATGGTTCATGAAGTTCATCACCACCAAGAGCTTCATGCCGTTCGTCTACTACCGGGTCCTGCTCGGCATCGTCCTGTTCGTGCTGGTCGGCATGGGGGTGCTGAGCCCGCACGCGGGCGAGTCGGCGGGGTGAGGGAGCCTACGGCCCGGAACCAGTTCGCGCCGGACGCGGGCCGCCCGGACGGCGGCGGCGTAGCGGCGGAAGGTCTCCGTGCGGGCGCCGGTCTCGCGTACCGCCCGGGAGAAGTCCCCGCCGGGGAAGAAGCTGCGGCGCAGCGCCTCGCTCATCTCCACCTGTACGCCGCCGCCCGACGCCCTGTTGCAGATGTTCGCCGGGTGGGTGCCCGCGATCCGGCCCGCGGCGGTGGTGACGGCGAATCCGGCGGCGGTCAGCTCGTGGACCACATGGGCGACGAGCGCGGCGTCCAGGCCGCCGACCGCGGTCATGGCCACCTGGGCAGCGCCCCGGTAGCCGTGGAAGGAGAGGCAGCTGCGGGCGGCCGTCACCGCGGCCAGGGCGCCGGGCTCGTCGTAGCGCGTCGATGTGATGTGCAGGTCGGCGTTGCCGGAGGACTTCATTCCGTCCAGCTCGTAGTACCGCGTCCGCGTCCGGGCCCCCGCGACCTCGCGGGCCATCTCGCCCGAACCGGCCTCGATGGAGCCGCCGTGGACGGCGATCACCGCGGTGGACGCCCCGACGGGCCCCGCGGACCTGATCCGGTAGTCGACCCCCTCGGTCTCCGTCGCGGCGAGCTCGGCCCAGCTCCCGTACCGGTCCGCCACGCCCCGCCCCTCGCCCTCCGTGTCGCACCCGCTCCTGCTCACGGCCCGTTCGGCCGTCCCGCAAGTATGCGATCAAGGAGTGCGCCGGGTCGAGCGGCACCTCCTTCCGCGTGACCGGGGAGGGAGGTGACGGCGGCGTGGAAGTGGACCGGCCGGGCCCCCGGCGGGCGGCCCCCGGGAGCCCGGCCGGGACTATGACTGGGGACGGCTTCCGTGGTTGGCCGCGTGCTTGCGGCGGGCCTTCTTCTTGCGGCGTCGCTTGGACGACATCGCGCCACCTCTCTCGGACGTGCACGGCATGGGCTCAGACGGACTCGGCGGTGATTCGTCACATCTCCAGAGTCCTTTTACACCGTTCCATACCGGTTTGCAGGCGGCTACCCGAGGAAGAACGGCCCCGATCGATCACTTGGCGGAGGTGTACGGTCGCTGACAGTTCCGATTGTCGTAGCCATCCCCTAGGCTTGACCTCATGCCCTTAACCCCACCACCCCATGGTTCCGTGCGCTCTTCCGTGGAACTGAACGAGCGCATCCGCGGCCTGTGGCTGCGCGCGGGCGGACGCCTCACCGCCGAGCAGCGCACCGAGTACGAGCACCTGGTGACGGAGTGGGCGGAGGCGGTCCGCGCGGAGGTCGTGCGAGCCGCCTAGGGTGGCTCCTGGCGCCGGGCGCGGGCGCGGTGCCTGCACGCCCCTTGGCTCGGCACCTCCCGTGCCCAACACTGAGCCGATGACGCAGCGCGTGGAACTGGCCGCCGTGATCGACCGGTTGGCCATCGATGCCCTCATCACCGAGTACGCGGTGACCGTCGACGACGGCGACTGGAGCGCCTACGAGCAGCTTTTCGCCCCGCGGGGCCGCGCCGACTACCGCTCGGCGGGCGGCATCGAGGGCGGCGCCGACGAGGTGGCGGCCTGGCTCGCCGAGACCATGCGGATGTTCCCCGTACGCCAGCACCTCATCGCCAACCGCAGGCTGGAGTTCGGCACCCTCGACCAGGACGTCGGTGACACCGCCCGCGTGCAGGCCGACTATCTGAACCCCATGCGGTTCCCGGACCGCGAGGGCGCCCCGAAGTCCACGGCACCGGACTTCGAGTGCGGCGGGCGGTATCGCTTCGCGCTCCTGCGCACGGGCGCGGGCTGGCGGCTGCGCCAGGTGGTGGTGGAGGAGAAGTGGCGCCGGATCACCGAGCGCCCGCACGCGGCCCCGGCCGGGCACTAGCCTCGGTCGAAGAGACCGCGGCTCCGGCCGGGCCCTGGCCCCGGCCCGAAGAGATCGGCCGAGCCGGGACCAGCCCGGAAACCCGCCCGGAGAGCCTCGTCCCCCTACCCCGCGACCGCCCACTGTTCTAGATCGTCAACGGCGCGCACACTGGGTACCCGGCCCGGCGCCGGGGACGAGGGAGGCGCTGCATGGACCAGTTCCGCGACGATGCGCGAAGGCGGCTSGGGAGCCGCGCGCGGTGCCTGCTCGCCTCCCGGTGGTGGCGCGGCGCCGCCGCGGTACTGGCGGGCGCCCTGCCCGCGCTCGCCTTCCCCGCCCCCTCCCTGTGGTGGCTGGCGTACGTGGCGCTCGTGCCCTGGATCCTGCTGGCCCGCACCGCGCCCACCGCCCGGCGGGCCCTGCTCGACGGATGGCTCGGCGGCCTGGGTTTCATGGTGGCCGTGCACCACTGGCTGCTGCCGAGCCTGCATGTCTTCACGGTGGTGATAGCGGCGCTGCTCGGCCTGCTGTGGGCGCCGTGGGGCTGGCTGGTCCGCCGCTTCCTGGGCGGTCCGCCCTCCCGGCGCCGCTCGGTGGCGGCCCTGGTGGTCCTGCCCTCGGGCTGGCTCCTGGTGGAACTGGCGCGGTCCTGGGAGAACCTGGGCGGCCCCTGGGGCCTGCTCGGCTCCAGCCAGTGGCAGCTGCCACCGGCGCTGAGGCTCGCGTCGGTGGGCGGCGTGTGGCTGGTCAGCGCGCTGGTCGTGGTGGTGAACGTGGCGGTGGCAC
>NZ_JASKYR010000076.1:0-14855 GCF_041028215.1 Streptomyces flavofungini | reverse complement strand
GCTACCCCGAGCCCCAGCCGAACGACCTGGTCATCCACCAGCAGGACCTTCAGGCCGTGGTCAACGCGCTCTGGCAGGGCGGCGCCAAGGGCATCAAGGTCATGGACCAGCGGCTGATCTCCACGAGCGCGGTGCGCTGCGTGGGCAACACGCTCATCCTCCAGGGCCGCGTCTACTCCCCGCCCTACAAGGTGACCGCCGTCGGCGACCCCGGCAAGCTCAAGAACGCCCTCGCCGCCTCCCCCGAGATCCAGAACTACATGCTGTACGTGAACGCGTACGGGCTCGGCTGGAAAGTGGACGACGACGGAGCGGTGACTCTTCCCGGCTACTCGGGCACAGTGGATCTCCACTACGCGAAGCCCGTGGAGTAGCCGCCTCCTAGCCGCCCTGGGGGAGCCCGTGTCCGTGCGCGTGCTGGTCAGGACGTTCAGCGAACTCTGCATCACCGTCGGCGCCCTGATCGTGCTCTTCGTGGTCTACGTCCTCTTCTGGACCGGTGTGAAGGCCGACAGCGCCATGGACAGCCAGATCGACGAGCTCCAGGACCGCTGGGCGCGGGGCCCGGTCGCCGCGGACGCCCGCGGCGGCGAGCACGGCGGGAAGGCGGGGGACTCCGAGAACGGTGACGTCCCCGCTGGTGACGCGCCCGATGAGCCCCTCCCGTACAAGGACGGCAAAGCCTTCGCCGTCATGTACATCCCGCGCTTCGGTTTCACGTGGAACAAGCCCGTCCTCCAGGGCACCGGCACCGACGTCCTGAAGAAGGGCCTCGGCCACTACGCCTCCACCGCCCGGCTCGGGCAGAAGGGCAACTTCGCCGTGGCCGGCCACCGCCGCACCTACGGCGACCCCTTCAAGGACTTCCCCGAGCTGCGGCCGGACGACGCCGTCGTCCTGACCGACGGCATGACGTGGTTCACGTACCGCGTCGACAAACGGCCCTACCGGACGCTCCCGGGCGACATCGGAGTCATCGATCCCGTGCCGCGCAGATCCGGCTTCGACGGTCCGGGCCGCTACCTCACCCTGACCACCTGTGAACCGGAGTGGGGCCACAGCCACCGGCTGATCGTCTGGGCACATCTGGATGCGACCCAGCCCGTGGAGGCCGGGAAACCGGAGGCACTGCGCCGTTAGTCTGGTGCCGTACGGCGAGGGAGGACCGATGCCGTACGCGACGGAAGGGACGGCATGTACGGCTGGATCTGGCGGCATCTGCCGGGGAACGTATGGGTGAGGGCACTGATCGCGCTGGTGCTCGTCTTCGCCGTGGTCTACGTGCTGTTCCAGTACGTCTTCCCCTGGGCCGAGCCGCTGCTGCCCTTCAACGACGTCACCGTGGACGGCCAGTGAGCACCGCGGGCGGCGCCCGGAGCCGCATCCTCGTCGTCGACAACTACGACAGCTTCGTCTTCAACCTCGTCCAGTACCTCTACCAGCTCGGTGCCGAGTGCGAGGTCCTGCGCAACGACGAGGTCGAGCTCAAGCACGCACAGGACGGCTTCGACGGCGTCCTGCTCTCCCCGGGCCCCGGCACGCCGGAGCACGCGGGCGTCTGCGTGGAGATGGTGCGGCACTGCGCCGACACCGGGGTGCCCGTCTTCGGCGTCTGCCTCGGCATGCAGTCCATGGCCGTCGCCTACGGCGGCGTGGTCGGCCGCGCCCCGGAGCTGCTGCACGGCAAGACCTCACTCGTACGCCACGAGGGCAAGGGCGTCTTCGCGGGCCTGCCGACGCCGTTCACCGCGACGCGCTACCACTCGCTCGCCGCGGAGCCCGCGACCGTACCGGCCGAGCTGGAGGTCACGGCGCGCACCGAGGACGGCATCATCATGGGCGTGCGCCACCGCGAACTCCCCGTCGAGGGCGTGCAGTTCCATCCCGAGTCCGTGCTGACCGAGCACGGCCACCTCATGCTGGCCAACTGGCTCGCGGAGTGCGGCGACACGGGGGCCGTCGGGCGATCGAGCGGGCTCGCCCCGGTGGTGGGCAGGGCCACGGCGTGACCGCCCTGCGCCCCGAGCGCGACTCCTCCGGAGCACCGTACGACGCGAGCGGCGCGTACGGGCATGCCGGTGGCTCCGCGCCAGGGGCGGACGGTGACCTTGAGGCCGCCGTCGACAACCTCGCGGATCCGCTGACCGACCCGCTGCCGGGGCAGCACCCGTCGCCGTGGTTCCGCAGCGGCCCGGCGCAGCAGGAGCCGGAACAGGATCAGGAGCCGGAACAGGATCAGGAGCCGGAGCAGGGGCCGTCACTGGGGTCACAGGGCGCTCAGAGCGCCCAGGAACCACCGGTCACGCCCGAACCGACGTACGAGCAGCTCTACGGCGCGTACGCCCCGCAGCGGGCCACCGAGACCGTCGCTCCCGCGCCGGGTCCCATGCCCCCGGCCTCTCCGCCCCCGTCACCGTCGGCTTCGCCCTCGTACGAGCAGATATCCCGCGACGACGAGACGGTGGGCCTGCGCGTCACCGTGCCCGACGGTCCTGGTCCCACCGAAGGCCGGGCGGCGCGCCGCAAGGCCGCCAAGAAGGGCGGCAAACGCCCCGTACAGACCTCTCCGGGCGCGAGCGCTCCCCTTTCCCGGGTGGAGGCCCGCCGCGCCGAGCGGGCCCGTAGACCGTCGGCGGGCACGGTCATCAGCCGGGGGCTCGGCGAGGTCTTCATCACCGTGGGCGTCCTGATGCTGCTCTTCGTCACCTACCAGCTCTGGTGGACGAACATCCGGGCCCACCAGCAGGCCGACGGGGCGGCCCGGGACCTCCAGGACGAGTGGGCCAAGGGCAAGGGCAAGCCGGGCACCTTCGAACCGGGTCAGGGCTTCGCCCTCCTGCACATCCCGAAGCTCGACGTCGTGGTACCGGTCGCCGAGGGCATCGACAAGCACAAGGTCCTCGACCGCGGCATGGTCGGCCACTACAACGAGGGCGCCACGAAGACGGCGATGCCGGACGCCGCGCGGGGCAACTTCGCGGTCGCGGGCCACCGCAACACCCACGGCGAACCCTTCCGCTACATCAACCGCCTGGAGCCGGGCGACCCCATCGTCGTCGAGACGCAGGACAAGTACTTCGTCTACAAGATGGCGAGCATCCTGCCGCAGACGAGCCCGGGGAACACCAGTGTGATCGGTCCCGTACCGCCCGGATCGGGCTTCACGAAACCCGGCCGCTACATCACACTGACCACTTGCACCCCGGAGTTCACCAGCAAGTACCGCATGATCGTCTGGGGCAAGATGGCCGAGGAGCGGCCGCGCAGCAAGGGCAAGCCGAGCGCGCTCGTCAACTAGAAGTGTGAGAACGGGGCAGAACCAGTGGCAGCCACGACCGACGACGACGAGAAGCAGGCCGAGGCGCCCGCACCGGAGGCCGAACCGGCCCCGGCCCCACGACGCCGGGGCCGCGGCCCCATCGCCACCGCGGTCAGCGTCTTCGGCGAACTCCTCATCACCGCGGGCCTCGTCCTCGGTCTCTTCGTCGTCTACTCCCTGTGGTGGACGAACGTCGTCGCCGACCGCGAGGCGCACAAACAGGGCGACCGGGTCCGCGACCGCTGGGCGGGCGGCCCCGGCAGCATCGACACCGGGGACGGCATCGGCTTCCTCCACGTACCCGCGATGGGCGGCGGAGAGGTGCTGGTCAAGGAGGGCACCAGCCACAAGGTGCTCAACGACGGCGTCGCCGGGTACTACAAGGATCCGATCAAGTCGGCCCTCCCCGAGGACGAGAAGGGCAACTTCACGCTGGCCGCGCACCGCGACGGGCACGGCGCGAAGTTCCACAAGATCGACAAGATCAAGAAGGGCGACGCGATCATCTACGAGTCGCGGGACAAGTGGTACGTGTACAAGGTGTACGCGACGCTGCCCGAGACCTCGAAGTACAACGTGAGCGTCCTCAAGCCGGTCCCCAAGGAGTCGGGCGCGAAGAAGGCGGGCCGCTACATCACACTGACGACGTGCACGCCGGTCTTCACCTCGAACTACCGCTACGTCGTCTGGGGCGAGCTGGAGCGGATCGAGAAGGTCGACAACAAGCGGACGCCGCCCGCTGAGCTGCGGTAACCCCCACTCGTACGGCAGAAGCCCCGGTCACCGCCGCTGAGCGGCGACCGGGGCTTCCGTCGTACCTGCGAGACGGGCCGGTCAGTTGCCCCAGCCGTGTTCGCGCTTGTCGCGTTCGGACAGGCGGTCCCAGATGTTGCCGCCGTCGTTGTTGCCGTTGCCGGGATCGTTGCCGCCCGCGGTGGTCAGGTTGACCGCGGAGCCCGGCTCGACCTTCTCGCCCGCGTTGGGCTGGGGCAGGACCACGATGGCGTTGTCGTCCTGCGGTCCGGTGATGGTGCCGACCGTCAGATCGGCCTCCTCGATGGCCTTGCGGGCGTCCTTGAGCTTCTGCCCGGCGAGGGGCGGGACGGTGGTCTCCTCGGGCTTCTTGGCGACCTGGACGGTCACCGTGGAGCCGGGGTCGACCGACGACCCGGCGGCGGGCGTCGTCTGGATGACCTTGCCCTCCTCGACGTCGCCGCTGGCCACGTCCGAGCGGCTCGCCACGAGGTTGTTGTCCTCGATCTGCTTCTTCGCCTCTTCCCAGGTCTTGCCGGTGACGCTGGGGACGGTGGACTGCGCCTTCTTCTTGGCGACGATGAGCGTGATCTTGCTGCCCTTCTCCACCTCGGCGCCGAAGACCGGGTCCGTCTCGAGGACCGTGCCCGGCTCCTCGGTGGACTCACGGGACTTCGTGTCCACGTTGAACTGGTACTTGTCGTCCTCAAGCTTCTCGGTGGCCTCGGCGACCTGCGTGTTGATCACGTTCGGCACCGCCACCTTCGGGGCGCCCGTCGAGACCGTCACCGTGATGGTGTCGCCCTTCTCGACCTTGGTGTCCGCCCCGGGGTCCTGCTCGCAGACCTCGCCCTTCGGGTACTTCTCGCAGGGCTCGCGCTTGCCGACCTCGATCTTCAGGCCGACGTTGGTCGCCGACTCCTTGGCGTCCTTGTAGGGCTCACCGACGAAGTTCGGGGCCTTGAGCGAGTCGTCACCGCCGCCGTCCCCGGTGAACGCCCACTTGCCGATCAGGATCGCGCCCACCAGCACCAGGACGCCCGCCACGATCAGGAGCCACGTCGAGGCGTTGGACTTCTTCTGGCGCCGGCCGCGTCCGTTCTCGTCATAGCCATAGCCGCCGTCGTCCGGGTTGACCGGCGGCAGCATGGACGTCGGGGCGCCGCCGCCCTGCTGCCGCAGCATCGCGGTCTGCTGGTCGGCCCCGTAGCCGTCGGCCCCGCCGTAGCCGACCGCGCCCATGGCGGCGGTGGCGGCGACCGGCTGCCCGTCGAGGCAGGCCTCGATGTCGGCGCGCATCTCGTCGGCCGACTGGTAGCGGTAGTCCGGGTCCTTGGTGAGGGCCTTCAGGACGATGGCGTCCATCTCCGGAGTGATCTCTCCGTCGAAGACGCTGGGAGCCTGCGGCTCCTCACGTACGTGCTGGTAGGCGACCGCTACCGGGGAGTCACCGACGAACGGCGGCCGGACGGTCAGCAGCTCGTACAGGAGGCAGCCGGTGGAGTAGAGGTCGGAGCGGGCGTCGACCTGCTCGCCCTTGGCCTGCTCCGGGGAGAGGTACTGCGCCGTGCCGATGACCGCCGCCGTCTGGGTCATGGTCATCCCGGACTCGCCCATGGCGCGGGCGATGCCGAAGTCCATGACCTTGACCTGCCCGTTGCGCGTCAGCATGACGTTCGCGGGCTTGATGTCACGGTGGACGATGCCGTTGCGGTGCGAGTACTCCAGGGCCTGGAGGATGCCGATCGTCATCTCCATGGCCCGCTCCGGCAGCAGCTTGCGGCCGGAGTGCAGCAGCTCACGCAGCGTCGAGCCGTCGACGTACTCCATCACGATGTACGGGATGGAGACCCCGTCCACATAGTCCTCGCCGGTGTCATAGACCGCGACGATGGCCGGGTGGTTGAGCGAGGCGGCGGACTGGGCCTCACGGCGGAACCGGGCCTGGAACGACGGGTCGCGGGCGAGGTCGACTCGCAGCGTCTTCACCGCCACGGTGCGACCGAGGCGGGTGTCGTGCGCGAGGTAGACCTCCGCCATCCCACCACGGCCGAGCACCTGGCCCAGCTCGTACCGGCCGCCGAGGCGACGCGGCTCTTCCATAGCTAATCCAGCCCTCTCCGTCGGTCCCGACCGCACCGTGTGTGGTCCGGCGGTGTGCTGTCCGGGCTTACCGTACCCGGCTCGACTTACGTGACCCGGACACCACCGTCAGCCGATACCGGACCGGTACCGCAACGTGCACCGATGGGGAGTCGTCGTGACGGGGGTCACTTCTTGCTTTCGATGACTGCCTTCATCACGTCCCTGGCGATGGGCGCGGCGAGGCCACCACCGGAGATGTCGTCACGGCTGGCCTTCTCGTCCTCGACGACCACGGCGACGGCGACCGGCGAACCGGAATCCGTCTTGGCGTACGAGATGAACCAGGCGTAGGGGTTCTTGCTGTTGGCGACGCCGTGCTGCGCCGTACCGGTCTTGCCTCCGACAGTGACGCCGTCGATCTTGGCGTTGGTTCCCGTGCCGTCGTTGACGACCGTCTCCATCATTTCCTGCAGCTTCTGGGCGTTCTCCTTCGACAGCGGCTCGCTCATCTCCTTGGGCGAGTGCTTCTCGATGGTGTCCAGGTTCCGCGCCTGGAGCTCGGAGACCATGTACGGCTCCATGAGCGTGCCGTCGTTGGCGACCGCGGAGGCGACCATGGCCATCTGGAGGGGCGTCGCGGCGGTCTCGAACTGACCGATGGAGGACAGCGCGGTCTGCGGCCTGTCCATCTCCTCGGGGAAGTTCGAGGCGTTCGAGCGGACCGGCACGAACTGCTGCTCGTTGAAGCCGAACTTCTTCGCCGTCTCCAGCATCTTGTCCTTGCCGAGATCGGAACCGATCTTGCCGAAGACGGTGTTGCAGGAGACCCGCAGCGCCTCACGCAGCGAGGCGTTCTTGCAGGGGATGTTGCCCTCGTTCGGCAGCGGCTGGGTCGTGTCGGGCATCGTCCAGGGCAGCGGCGAGCGCGTCTTGCCGTCGATGTCGTCGTACAGACCGTGCTCCAGGGCGGCCGCCGCCGTGACCACCTTGAAGGTGGAGCCGGGCGGGTAGGTCTCGCGCAGCGCGCGGTTGACCAGCGGCTTGTCCTTGTCCTTGTCGAGCTGGAGGAACTTCTCGGCCTCGTCGTTGGTGTTCCCCGCGAAATCGCCCGGGTCGTACGAGGGCGTGGAGGCCAGCGCGAGGATCGCGCCCGTGGACGGGTCGATCGCGGCGACGGCGCCCTTGCCGTTCCGCGTCAGACCCTTGTACGCGGCCTTCTGCGCGGCGGAGTTGAGAGTGGTGACGACATTGCCGCCCTCCTTCTTCTCGCCGGTCAGCATGTCGAGCGTGCGGCGGAAGAAGAGCCGGTCGTCGTTGCCGGTCAGGATGCCGTCGTCGATGCTTTCGAGCTGGGTGGCACCGATGCGCTGCGAGGAGTACCCGGTGACGGGGGCCCACATGGGCCCGTCCTTCCAGGTGCGCTTGTACTTCAGGTCGCTGCCCGGCGTGGACTTGGAGCCGGTGATCGGCTTGCCGTCCACGATGATGTCGCCGCGCGGCTGCGAGTAGCGCTCGATGGTGACGCGGCGGTTCTTCTCGTGCTTGGCCAGGGAGTCGGCCTGGACGTACTGGAGCCAGTTGTCCCGGGCGAGCAGGGCGAGGACGAGCAGCCCGCAGAAGATCGCGATCCGGCGCAGGGGCTTGTTCACGGTCGGACCACCTGGGTCATCTCAGCATCGGGATTCGGGGCGGGGGACGGGGCGGGACGGCGCGCGGTGTCGCTGATACGGATCAGGATGCCGACCAGGGCCCAGTTGGCGATGACGGACGAACCGCCGTAGGCCAGGAACGGCATGGTCATACCGGTCAGCGGGATCAGGCCCATGACGCCGCCGGAGACGACGAACACCTGGATGGCGAAGGCGCCGGACAGGCCGATCGCGAGAAGCTTGCCGAACGGGTCGCGGGCGGCGAGAGCCGTACGGACACCGCGCTCGACGATCAGACCGTAGATCAGCAGGATCGCCATGACGCCGGCCAGGCCCATCTCCTCGCCGAAGGTGGCGAGGATGAAGTCGGAGTTGGCGGCGAAGCCGATCAGGTCGGAGTTGCCCTGGCCGAGGCCGGTGCCGAGGACACCACCGGAGCCGAAGGCCATCAGGGACTGCGCGATCTGCTCCGTCTGCTGGAGGGTCTCCGGGGCGAACGGGTTCAGCCAGGCGTCCACACGCTGCTGCACATGGGGCTCGAACGAGGCCACGCCCACCGCGCCGAAGGCGGACATCAGCAGACCGAAGACGATCCAGCTGGTGCGCTCGGTGGCGACGTACAGCATCACGACGAACATGCCGAAGAACAGCAGCGACGTACCGAGGTCGGTCTCGAAGACCAGGATCAGGATCGACAGCGCCCAGACCACGATGATCGGTCCCAGGTCACGGCCGCGCGGCAGATACAGGCCCATGAAGCGGCGGCTGGCCAGGGCGAGCGCGTCCCGCTTCACCATCAGATAACCGGCGAAGAAGATCGCGATGACGATCTTGGCGAACTCACCCGGCTGGATGGTGAAGCCACCGACCCGGATCCAGATCTTGGCGCCGTAGATGTTCTCTCCGAGACCCGGCACGAGCGGCAGCAGCAGCAGCACGATCGCGCCCACCATGGAGATGTACGTGTACCGCTGCAGGACGCGATGGTCCTTCAGGAAGATCAGCACGGCCACGAAGAGCGCGATACCGATCGCCGAGTACATCAGCTGGTTCGGCGCCGACGGACTGAAGGCGCCGAACTGTGCCTTGGCGTTGTTCTGCAGCTTCTCCGACTGGTCGAGGCGCCAGATGACGACAAGACCCAGGCCGTTGAGCACGGTGGACAGCGGCAGCAGCAGCGGGTCCGCGTACGCGGCGAACTTGCGTACGACGATGTGGCCGACGCCTGCGAGCAGGCCGAGCCCCATCCCGTACCCGAGCATCCCTGACGGCAGCTCGCCGTCCAGCGCGAGGCCCACGTTGATGTAGGCGAAGAGCGGGATGACGACCGCGAACGCGAGCAGTGCGAGCTCGGTGTTGCGCCGGCTCGGCGCTCCGATCGCGCCGATCGTCGACGTGTGTGTAGTACTGCTCATGGCGTGCAGAGGCCCCCAACGGCTGCTTACTGCTTACCGCACAGCGGGACCAGCTTCTGCTCATCCTCGGAGAGGCTGGGGCCGGGTGTGGGAGTCGGTGCGGTCTTGGACTTGTTCTTGTCGGTCGTGTTGTTCTTGTCGTCCTTGGTCGTGCCGGACGACGGGTCGGTCGGGTCCGGGGTCGGCGCCGTGCGCAGCCCGGTCGAGCCGCCCGCCTCGCCCTCGCCGGTCTTGGCGTTGTTCTCGCGCTCGACCTCGCGGCGCTCGGCGTCCTTCTTGCACGCGGAGGCCTGTACGCCCAGCTCGTCGATCTTGCCCCGGGCGTCGACCAGGTCGTCCTCGGGGATGGTCGCCTCGACCTGCTTGCGCTGGTAGGGCGGCAGGTACTTGAGTTCGATCTCGGGGTGGTCCTTCTCGACCTTCGAGAGACTGACCCAGGCCAGGTCCTGGTCGATGCCCCGGTAGAGCGCGATGTGCTCGTCTTTCGTACCCACGTAGTACTGGGTCTGCGTCCAGCGGTATCCGCCGTAGAGACCGCCGCCGATGACGGCGAGAGCGAGTACCGCGTAGAGCGATCTCTTGAGCCACCTGCGGCCGCCGCGCGGCTTCACGAAGTCGTCGTCGCCGTACGCGTCGAAGCTGCCGCCAGGCGCGTACCCAGCGGGGTCGCCGCTTCCGGGCGGGCCGAAACCGCCGCCTCCGGAGGGCTGCGGCGGCACGGGACGGCCGAGCCCCGACGCACGGCCCGCGGGCGTCTGCATGGCGCCGTCGTCCTGCGACTGGAGCTGGTTCTCCGCGACCGCGCCGACCACCACGGGGGTGTCGGAGAGCTGGCCCGCGAGGGTGTCGCCGCTGTCGATGTCCAGGACGTCGGCGACGATCACCGTGATGTTGTCGGGGCCGCCGCCGCGCAGCGCGAGCTGGATCAGCTCCTGCACGGTCTCCTGCGGCCCCTGGTAGGACGCGAGGGTTTCCTCCATGGTCTGGTGCGAGACGACCCCGGAGAGGCCGTCCGAGCAGATCAAATAGCGGTCACCGGCGCGGACTTCGCGGATGGAGAGGTCGGGCTCGACATGGTCACCACTGCCCAGCGCGCGCATCAGCAGGGAGCGCTGCGGGTGGGTGGTGGCCTCCTCCTCGGTGATGCGGCCCTCGTCGACGAGGCGCTGCACCCAGGTGTGGTCCTGGGTGATCTGCGTGAGCACCCCGTCCCGCAGCAGGTACGCGCGCGAGTCACCGACGTGCACGAGGCCGAGGCGCTGGCCCGTCCACAGGAGGGCGGTCAGGGTCGTCCCCATGCCTTCGAGCTGGGGGTCCTCCTCGACCATCAGCCGGAGCTGGTCGTTGGCCCGCTGTACGGCCGTGCCGAGGGACGTCAGGATGTCCGAGCCCGGCACGTCGTCGTCGAGCGTGACGAGCGTCGAGATCACCTCGGAGCTCGCCACCTCACCCGCGGCCTGGCCCCCCATGCCGTCGGCGATGGCGAGGAGACGGGGACCGGCGTAACCGGAGTCCTCGTTCCCCTCCCGGATCATGCCTTTGTGCGATCCGGCGGCGAAGCGCAAAGACAGACTCATGCGCACCTCGCCCGTCGGCTCCGGGTACATCCGCACGGTGCCCACCCTCCGGTCGGGAGCGCGCCGGCGTCCAGTGCCTGGACAGCCGCTTCGGCCGGCTCGCTCCGCTCGCGCTCTTTCATGACGTAGCACTACTTCCGCAGTTCGATGACGGTCTTGCCGATGCGGATCGGCGCGCCCAGCGGAACGGGCGTCGGGGTGGTGAGTCGGGTCCGGTCGAGATACGTGCCGTTGGTGGACCCGAGATCCTCGACGATCCACTGGCCGTCACGGTCCGGGTAGATCCTGGCATGCCTGCTGGAGGCGTAGTCGTCGTCCAGCACGATCGTGGAGTCGTGCGCCCGGCCCAGCGTGATGGTCTGGCCCTGCAACGCGACCGTCGTCCCGGCGAGGATGCCCTCGGAGACGACGAGCTTGCTGGGGGCGCCACGGCGCTGGCGGCCGCCGCCGCTCTGCTGCTGGCGCTGCGGCGGCGGTGCGGCCTGCTGCTGCTGGCGGGCGGCCTGCTGCGGCCGCTCACGGCGCGAACCGCGCTGAGTGACGCGCGTTCCGAACAGGTCGCTGCGGATGACCTGGACGGCCACGATCACGAACAGCCACAGGACGGCTAGAAAACCTAGCCGCATGACCGTCAGGGTCAGCTCTGACATTGCCCCCGCTTCACCCTTCGGCTTGCCGGTAAACGATGGTGGTTTGGCCCACGACGATCCGCGAGCCGTCGCGGAGCGTAGCGCGGGTGGTGTGCTGCCCGTCTACCACGATGCCGTTGGTAGACCCGAGATCCTGGATCGTCGAGGGCGTTCCGGTCCGGATCTCACAGTGCCGGCGCGATACGCCGGGGTCGTCGATCCGCACATCGGCGTCGGTGCTGCGGCCCAGCACCAGCGTCGGGCGGGAGATCTGATGGCGGTTGCCGTTGATTTCGATCCAGCGCCGCACCTGGGCGCCCGGAAGAGGACCGGCTCCAGGGCCCGCGGGCCTGCCCGCAGCCGGGGACTGGCCCCCGGGGCGGCCCGCGCCGGGCGGCGGTGCCGCCGGCATGGGAGGAGCACCGGGAGCACCGGAGGGCGGCTGCGGATAGCCATAGCCGCCGCCCGCGCCGCCACCGGCACCACGGCCGGGCGCCGCGGCGCCGCCGGGCGTGGGGCCCGCGGGGCTCTCGGGAGACTGGGAGGTGCTGGAGGCCAGCGTCCGGCTCCGCACCCGGTACAGACCGGTGTCGAGGTCGTCGGCCTTCTCCAGGTGGACCTTGATGGGGCCCATGAAGCTGTAGCGCTGCTGCTTGGCGTAGTCGCGCACCATGCCGGAGAGCTCGTCGCCGAGCTGGCCGGAGTAGGGGCTGAGACGCTCGAAGTCGGGGGCGCTGAGCTCCACGATGAAGTCGTTGGGGACCACGGTCCGCTCGCGGTTCCAGATCGTGGCGTTGTTGTCGCACTCCCGCTGGAGGGCGCCGGCGATCTCGACGGGCTGGACCTCGGACTTGAACACCTTGGCGAAGGTGCCGTTGACCAGACCTTCAAGTCGCTGTTCGAACTTCTTCAGGACTCCCATGGGGCACCTCCTCCGTCGTAGTCATCCTGGTACTGCTTACTGATCGTATCCACGCGCCGGGAAATCGGCTGGTTCCCCCTGTCCGCACGGTCGACGAGTGTCGCCTCTCACAAGAACTCCCCGCACCTGCCCAGAAGATCCTCCCAGGACCCCTGACGAAACCCTGACTTCCGGCCCGGCAGCCCCTCCGGGCGGCTGCTCGGTACGCGTGCTCGAACTTCCTCTTACCCGGGATCGTAGAGGGGGCTCAGAGTCAGTGTCCCGCACCTGGCCGTGGAGCCGGTCCCGAGCCCTTCCGTCGGCCTCCGCTTACGCCTCTCCGACAGCCGCGCACGGCACACTGCCCTCCGTTCCCGCCGTCACTGTCGTTGTGGTCGCGCTGCCGCTGTGCCGCCGCCGTGCCGCTGCCGCCGCCGCTGTCGGTCCGGGCTGCTGCCTGCCACGTTCGCCGGGGCGCGAGGTGTGGTCCGGGGCGGATCTCCGCCGCGTACCGGCGAGATCCTGCTGCTGGTGCCCGCCCCGAACGGATGTGAATCCACCCGCCGCAGCGTGCTAATCTTCTGGATGTCGGCAGGCGCTCGCAGAACACCGCGAGAACCAAAAGACAGCACCCATGCGCGGGTGGCGGAATAGGCAGACGCGCTGGATTCAGGTTCCAGTGCCCGCAAGGGCGTGGGGGTTCAACTCCCCCCTCGCGCACCACGAGGAAGCGGTCCTCTTCCGGATGAAGATCCGGAAGAGGGCCGCTTCTTTATTGTGCCGCGGGGGTCGTTCTGTGGCTGTGGGCAGCTCGCTGTTCGATTCGGCCCCGGCCTGACCCGGTTCGGCCGACCTGGCCGACCTGGCCGATCGGGCCGATCGGGCCGATCTGGCCGACCGCCCTCGACCGGTCGCTTCCCTTCGACGCCGCCGTGATGTATGTCACCCGAGTTATCCACAGGCTCTGACGGCTTTCGAGGCCCGGCGGTACGTTCAAAGCCGGATCGACGGACGAACCGGCGGGGGCGATGGGCATGACGAAACAGGGCGACACCGAGAGCGGGACCCGGAGCGGGCCCCAAGGCGGCACCGAGCGGGCCGAGGGGCGGCCTTACGGGCGGCTGCCCCGCGTTCCGGGGTTCGCGCAATGGCCGACGCGGTCGGCACCCGGCGCCCTGACGCCCAAGGGCGAGGGCAAGGCGATCCGTGCGCGGGTGCCGCGCGCCGCGCACGCGGAATTCGAGGCGCGCTCCGCACGGCCGGACCCCGTGGACGCCCTCCGGGAGTCCAGCCGCGGCAGGCTCCCCGAGCTCACACCGATCAGGACCGGCCGGATGGCGGCCTCCCCCTTCGCCTTCCTGCGCGGCTCCGCGGGGCTCATGGCATATGACCTGGTGGCCACGCCACTGACCGGCATAGGTGCGCAGATATGCGGAGACGCGCACGCCGGAAACTTCGGACTCTACGGAGACGCGCGCGGCGGACTCATCATCGACCTCAACGACTTCGACGAGACGGCCCACGGCCCCTGGGAGTGGGACCTCAAGCGCCTAGCCGCCTCCCTCGTTCTCGCGGGCCGCGAGGCGGGCGCGGACGATGACGTCTGCGAGGCCGCCGCACGGGACTCCGTCGGTGCCTACCGCCGCACCATGCGACTGCTCGCGAAGCTGCCCGCCCTGGACGCGTGGAACGCCATCGCGGACGAGGAGTTGGTCTCCCACACCCACGCACGTGACCTCCTCGGCACCCTGGAGAAGGTCGCCGAGAAGGCCCGGCAGAACACGAGCGCCCGCTTCGCCGCCAAGTCGACCGAGCGGATCGAAGGCGCCGACGGCTCCGAAGGGCGGCGCTTCCTCGACGCCCCGCCCGTGCTGCGCCGGGTCCCGGACGCGGAGGCCGCCGCGGTGGCGGGCTCACTCGGGGAGTATCTGCGCACGCTGACGGAGGACCGGCTCCCGCTGCTCGCGCGGTACGCGATACAGGACGTCGCCTTCCGTGTCGTCGGCACGGGCAGCGTGGGCCTGCGGTCCTACGTGGTGCTGCTGCTCGATCACCGGGGCGAGCCGCTGGTGCTCCAGGTCAAGGAGGCGCGGGCCTCCGCACTCACCGCGCACCTGCCCGAGGCCGGTTTCAAGGCGCCCGACGTGGCACACGAGGGGCACCGCGTGGTGCTCGGCCAGAAGCGCATGCAGGTCGTCAGCGACTTCCTGCTCGGCTGGACGACAGTGGACGGACTTCCCTACCAGGTACGGCAGTTCAGGAACCGCAAGGGAAGCGTGGACCCGGCGGCTCTGGCCGCCGACCAGATAGACGACTACGGACGCATGACCGGAGCCCTGCTGGCCCGCGCCCACGCGCACAGCGCGGACCCACGGCTCATAGCCGGTTACTGCGGCAAGAACGACGAACTGGACGAAGCGATCACCCGCTTCGCCACGGCATACGCGGACCGCACGGAGCAGGACCACGCGCTGCTCGTGCGGGCGGTCAAGGAGGGACGGGTGGCGGCTGAGGGCGGGGTTTGAGG
>NZ_JASKYR010000759.1:0-3312 GCF_041028215.1 Streptomyces flavofungini | reverse complement strand
TGCGGGAGGTCCCGGGCACGTCCACGATCGTGCCCCGCTGGATCGGGTAGGCCGCCCCGGCGCCGGGGAAGGTGATCGTGGGCACGTCGAGGATCATCCTGCGGCCCGCGATCCAGGCACGGGTGCGGGCACTGCCCAGGTCGAGGGCGATGCCGCAGCACTGCCCGCACAGCGGCCACGGCCGGTGCCCGGAGAGACGGGCGGGGCGGACACGGCGCAGGAGCGTCATCGCCGCACCTCCCGTACGTGCTGGCAGCCTCCGCAGTAGCGGGCCTGCGGCACGATCGCCAGGCGGTCGCGTTCCACCGGGCGGCGGCACCGCTGGCAGACGCCGTAGCGGCCCTCGGCGATGCGCCGCAGCGCGGCCTGGACGTCGGTGAGGACCATGCGCGCGGAGGCGGCGAGCTTGTCCTGCACCTCGGCCCGGGCCACGGAGCAGCGGCCGTCGGCGCGCGGCACGGCGTCGATCCTCCGCAGCTGTTCCCTGCGGAACAGGAGCTGTTCGCGCAGGTTCTCGCGGAGCGCGGCGAGCTCCTCGGGCAGCAGGGACAGCTCCTCGGGCAGCGGGTGTGCGGCGTGGCCGCCGACGGTCTGATGGTTCACCACTTCACCCCTCACACAGGGCGGGAACGAGACGGGGACGCTTGCGGCGGACCGCCGGCGTCAGACGGCGGCGCGGCGCTGGCAGGTGACGCAGTACCGCGTGTAGGGCAGGATCTCCAGGCGCTCGGCGGGGACGGGCTTGACGCAGCCGAGGCAGTCGCCGTAGGAACCGTCGTCGATACGGCCGAACGCCTCGTCGATCTCCTTCAGGACCCGCCCGATCGCCTCGGCCTGCGCGGACATCAGGGGGTCGGGCGAGCTCTGCCCGGTCTCGCCGAGGGCCCGCAACTGGGCCAGGCGGCTGCTGCGGGCGTGTTCGAGGCGCTGACGCGCGTCGTGGGCGGTGAGCCGGCCCGGACGGGGGCCGGTGGAGGAGGTGTCGAGGGTGGTCATGGAGTGCGGCCCTTTCACATGGGGAGTCGTCTTCGACTCTGCTCGTCGGCACGGCACGATCCCATCGGGCGCAGGCCCCATTCACCGGGGGTCGCGGTACCCACGCGTGACGGTGTGACACGACGGCGCAGGACCGCCGAATGCCTCGGATATGGTGGCCACGTCCCCGTCACCGCACGCGAACTGCAAGGCGAGGCACCCCGGAAGAGACAAGAATCGAAGGCTGCGAAGGCGGCGAGGGTTACGAGGGCCGCGCAGGCCGCGGAGGAGGCGTTCCGGTGTCACTGTTCGGGCGGATCTTCGGGCTCAACGCCCTGGTCCTTGGCGCCGCGACGGCGATGCTGCTGTGGGCGCCGGTGACCGTCTCCGTGCCCGTCCTGCTGACCGAGGCGGTCATCCTGGTCGGCGGTCTCGCCGTGATGCTGGTCGCCAACGCCGCCCTGCTGCGCTGGGGTCTGGCCCCGCTGGGCCGGCTGACGAAGCTGATGACCACCGTGGACCTGCTGCGTCCCGGGCAGCGGCTGCCCGTGCCCGGTGGCGGCGCCGGTGGCGAGGTGACCGAACTGATCCGTACGTTCAACGCCATGCTCGACCGGCTCGAACACGAGCGCGCCACCTCCAGCGCGCGGGCGCTCCTCGCCCAGGAGGGCGAACGGCGCCGCATCGCCCAGGAACTGCACGACGAGGTCGGCCAGAGCATGACCGCGATCCTGCTGGTGCTGAAGCGGGCCGCCGACGACGCCGAGGAGCCGCTGCGCGGGGAACTGCACCAGGCGCAGGAGATCACCCGGGAGGGTCTGGACGAAGTCCGCCGCCTGGTGCGCCGTCTGCGCCCCGGCGTCCTGGACGACCTCGGGCTCATCAGCGCGCTGACCTCGCTCACCCAGGACTTCGCCACCCACACCGGCCTGTACGTGGCGCGCCGCTTCGACACCGACCTGCCCGCGCTCGCCCCGGAGACCGAGCTCGTGCTGTACCGGGTGACACAGGAGAGCCTGACGAACGCGGCCCGGCACGCCGAGGCGAGCAGCGTCGAGGTGAGTCTGCGCCGCGCCGGTGACTCGGTGGAACTGGAGATCGCCGACGACGGCCGGGGCATCGAAGCCGCCTGCGAGGGAGCCGGAATCCGGGGCATGCGCGAACGGGCGCTGCTCGCGGAGGCCACCCTGCGCCTCACTTCCGAGCCGGGCTCCGGCACCCGCGTCCGGCTCACGGTCCCCGCCCCGCGGCACACATCGAGCAGCGCGGCCCTACTCCCTGAGGAAGTCCGCCCATGACCGACCCGGCCCAGCCTCCCGAACCCGGCGCGGTGCGGGCGCCCGCCGCCGGCACCGCGCGGGCGATCCGCATCCTGCTCGCCGATGACCACGCCCTCGTACGGCGTGGTGTGCGCCTGATCCTGGACCGGGAACCGGACCTGCGGGTCGTCGCCGAGGCCGGGGACGGCGCGGAGGCCATCGAGGCGGCACGCGGCCATGACATCGACCTGGCCGTCATGGACATCACCATGCCACGCCTGACCGGTCTGCAGGCCACCCGCGAACTGGCGGCGCTCAAGCCGGGCCTGCGGATTCTGATGCTGACCATGCACGACAACGAGCAGTACCTGTTCCAGGCGCTCAGGGCCGGTGCCTGCGGCTATGTGCTGAAGTCGGTCGCCGACCGCGATCTGGTCGCCGCCTGCCGGGCCGCGATGCGCAACGAGCCGTTCCTCTACCCCGGCGCGGTCACCGCCCTGATCCGCAGCTACCTCGACCGGGTCCGGCACGGCGAGGAGAACCCCGACCAACTGCTCACCCCGCGCGAGGAGGAGGTACTCAAACTGGTCGCCGAGGGCCACTCGTCCAAGGACATCGCCGAGATCCTCTTCATCAGCATCAAGACCGTCCACCGCCACCGGGCCAACCTGCTGCACAAACTGGGCCTGCGCGACCGCCTGGAACTGACCCGCTACGCCATCAGAGCGGGCCTGATCGAGCCCTGACGGGACACGTCGTAGCGGAGAGCGGGTCCATCCTCCCTCGGCGGGGATTCACGGTCACCGCCAGGTCGGCGACCTCGTGGTGCTCGGTGAGGAGCGTCACCCGGAGACCGACCGCAGGGGCAGTTCGACGACCGCGTAGGCCACAAAGGCGCACGGGATCGCGGCGGCCAGGGCCGCGCCCCGCTCCGCCCAGGTGCGCGGCATGAGCAACGGGATCGCGACGAACACCGCGAGGCACGCCCAGGCCTGGGCGGCGTAGTGGTGACCCCAGGCGTAGGCGAGTCCCTCCATGCCGAACAGCCCGGCGAACGCGGCGACGCCCAGCACACGAC
>NZ_JASKYR010000758.1:0-4417 GCF_041028215.1 Streptomyces flavofungini | reverse complement strand
CCGGTGGATGGGGTATCCCCTGCTCGAACGGAGTTGAGAGCTTGGGGAAGGGTGACTTCGGCGGTGGTCTGGAAGCCCATGTACTCGGCGAAGGACTCGTTCAGCCAGATGTCGTCCCACCAGCGCAGCGTGACGAGGTCGCCGAACCACATGTGGGCCATCTCGTGGGCGATGACCATGGCGCGGGTCTGGCGTTCGGTGTCGGTGACGGCGGAGCGGTAGATGAACTCGTCGCGGAAGGTGACGAGGCCGGGGTTCTCCATGGCGCCCGCGTTGAATTCGGGGACGAACGCCTGGTCGTAGGAGTCGAAGGGGTAGGGCTCCTCGAACTTCTCGTGGTAGCGGTCGTAGAGGGCGCGGGTGAGGCCGAGGATCTCTTCGGCGTCGGCGTCCAGGTAGGGCGCGAGCGAGCGGCGGCAGTGGATGCCGAAGGGCAGGCCGCGGTGTTCGGTGCGTACGGAGTGCCAGGGTCCGGCGGCGACGGCGACGAGGTAGGTGGAGATGAGAGGGGTGGGGGCGGCCTGCCAGGTGCCGCCGCCGAGGTGGCGGGTGATGCCGTTGGCGAGGACGGTCCAGTTCTCGGGGGCGGTGACGGTCAGCTCGAAGACGGCCTTCAGGTCGGGCTGGTCGAAGGCGGCGAAGACGCGCTGGACGTCTTCCATGAAGAGCTGGGTGTAGAGGTAGGTCTCGCCGTCGGTGGGGTCGGTGAAGCGGTGCATGCCCTCGCCGGTGTGCGAGTAGCGCATGGCGGCGTGCACGCGCAGCTCGTGCTCGCCCGCGGTGAGGCCGTCGAGGACGAGGCGGTTCTGGTCGAGCCGGGTGGGGTCCAGGGGCTGCCCGTCGAGGGTGACGGAGTGCAGTGCGGCGGGCTTGAGCTCGACGAAGGTGGCGCCGTCCGCGCGGGCGCTGAAGCGGATGGCGGTGCGCGACTCGAAGGTCTCGCCGGCGGCGTCGGCCGCCCGGGTCAGATCGAGTTCGACCGTGTACCGGTGGACATCGATGAGCTGGGCACGGGTCTGCGCTTCGTCGCGCGTCAGTACGGGCATGGCCCCCATGCTGCCCGATGTCACCGGCATCGGTGTAGGACTCGGATCTCAGCGCCCGCGCGCCGGGCGGGGTGCTACGCGGACTTGGCGATCGTCTCGTGGTGGCGGATCACCTCGGCGATGATGAAGTTGAGCAGCTTCTCGGCGAAGGCCGGGTCGAGCTTGGCGTTCTCGGCGAGTTCGCGCAGGCGGGCGATCTGGCGGGCCTCGCGCGCGGGGTCGGCGGGCGGCAGGTGGTGGTTGGCCTTGAGGTGGCCGACCTGCTGGGTGCACTTGAAGCGCTCGGCGAGCATGTGGACGACGGCGGCGTCGATGTTGTCGATGCTGTCGCGCAGGCGGGACAGCTCGGCGCGGACGGCCTGGTCGTCGGCCGGGTTCGCGCCGTTGCCCGCGGCGGCGTCCGTGTCCTTGGCGTCACTGGTGTGGCTGGTGGTCATGGGCCACGAGCCTACGTTGCCGCCGGGGGCGGTCCTGCGGCGGAAGAGCGCAATATCGGTGGGTGGTCGGGGTCGGGTATCTGCTGGGACCAGCCGCCGGGTACGGCCCTGCCCTGCTGTTCCCTGAAGCGGATGGGGGCGGTGCCGACGCGGCGGGTGAAAAGGCGTGAAAAGTACGCCGGGTCGTCGTAGCCGACGCGGCGGGCGACGGCGGCGACGGGGAGCTCGGTGGCGGCGAGGAGTTCCTTGGCGCGGCCGAGGCGGATGCCGAGGAGGTAGTCCTTGGGGCTGCATCCGGCGCCGCGGCGCACGGCGGTGCGCAGTTCGGCGGGGGTCATGCCGTGGCGTGCGGCGTGTTCGGCGACGGACAGGGCCGTGAAGGCGTCGCGGGCCAGGGCCTGGAGGACGGGGTCGCCGTCGGGGGCGATGTCGGCGCGGGCGCGGCGCAGGGCGACGAGGAGTTCGTGGACGGCGGCGCCGGTCTCGACCTCGAGGAGCGGGTTGCCGCGGCGGGCGGCGCGGGCGATGCGGCCGACGGCGGCGCGGGCGCCCGCCGCGTCGGAGAGCGGTACGACGGCCCGGGTGGCGTCGATGTAGCCGAGTTCGGTGTAGGTGGCGGTGGCGGGTCCGGTGAAGTCGACGAAGCACTCGTCCCAGCCGGTGCCGGGGTCGGGTCCGTAGTGGTGGCGGACGCCCGGGGTGAGCCAGATGAGGGCGGGCGCGGTCACTGTCGTGCGGCGTCCGTCGGGGCCGCGGAACCAGCCGCCGCCCGCGGTGATGACGACGGCGACGTGGTGGTCGAGGGTGCGGGGGCCCACGGTCGGCAGGAGGCCGTGCTGGAGGCCGACGCCGAGGCAGGCGAGGCCGAGCCGGTGGTGGGCCGGGCTGGGGGTGAAATACCGCATCCACGTGTGGTACATCCGCGTGCCCCTTCCGGTGCGGGCCAGGCTGTGGGTCCCGCTCGCTGCGTCCAACCGGCACCGATCTTTGTCCATGGACCCCGCCGCCCGCCAGAGGTGATCGTGGGCGGGCGTGCTGTGAGCGAAGGGACACGATGGACGGGTTCAGGGTCGGCGAGGACGATTTCGAGCTGGACGGGCGGCCGGTGCGGCTGCTCTCCGGCGCGCTGCACTACTTCCGGGTGCACGAGGAGCAGTGGGGGCACCGCCTGGCGATGCTGCGGGCGCTGGGCCTGAACTGTGTGGAGACGTACGTCCCCTGGAACCTGCACGAGCCGGAGCCCGGTTCCTACCGGGACGTCGGGGCGCTCGGCCGCTTCCTGGACGCGGCGCGCGACGCGGGTCTGTGGGCGATCGTGCGGCCGGGCCCCTACATCTGCGCGGAGTGGGAGAACGGCGGGCTTCCGCACTGGCTGACGGGTGCGGTGGGGGCTCGGGCGCGCAGTCGGGACGAGGAGTTTCTGGGGCATGTCCGGCGTTGGTTCGGGCGGCTGCTGCGGGAGGTGGTGCCGCGCCAGTACGGCGGTCCCGGCGGCGGTCCCGTGATCATGGTGCAGGTCGAGAACGAGTACGGCAGCTACGGTTCGGACCACGTCTATCTGCGGTTGCTCGCCGAGCTGCTGCGGGCGGGGGGCGTGCGGGTCCCCCTGTTCACCTCGGACGGCCCCGAGGATCACATGCTGACCGGCGGTTCGGTCCCGGGGGTCCTCGCCACGGCCAACTTCGGCTCGGGTGCGCGGGCGGCCTTCGCTGTGCTGCGCGAGCACCGTCCCTCGGGGCCGCTGATGTGCATGGAGTTCTGGTGCGGCTGGTTCGACCACTGGGGCGCGGAGCACGTCGTACGGGAGGCGGGCGACGCGGCGGCGGCACTCGCGGAGATCCTGGAGTGCGGGGCGTCGGTGAACCTCTACATGGCGCACGGCGGCACGAACTTCGCGGGCTGGGCGGGCGCCAACCGGGGCGGCGCGCTGCACGACGGCCCGCTCCAGCCCGATGTCACCTCCTACGACTACGACGCCCCGATCGACGAGTACGGCCGTCCCACGGCGAAATTCTGGGCGTTCAGGGAGGTCCTCGCACGGTACGCGGCGGAGCCCGTGCCGGAGTTGCCCGCTCCGCCGCCGGTGCTCGGCGCCCCTGTCTCGGCGACGCTCGGCGACTGGGCGTCCCTGGACACGGTCGTCGAGCGCCTCGGCACCCCGGAGAGCGAGCACGCCGTCCCGCCCGCCTTCGAGGAGGTCGGCGTCGACCGCGGCCTGGTGCGCTACGCGCTGACGGTGCCGGGCCCGCGCAGGCCCTTCCCGCTGTCCGTGCAGGGCCTGCGCGACCGGGCGGTGGTGTATGTGGACGGGGAGCGGGCCGGGGTCCTGACCGAGGAGAGCCCCGTCCTTCAGAGGCCGGTCGCCGGGCACGCGCGCGTGGAGCTGTGGGTGGAGTCCCTGGGCCGGGTCAACTACGGGCCGCGCACGGGCGAGCGGAAGGGGATCGTCGGGGGTGTCCTGCACGAGCGGCAGTACCTGCACGGCGTACGGGTCCGTGGGCTGCGCCTGGATGCCTTCGACACGGCGTCCGCGGTACGGGCGGTTCCCGCGGGCGGCCCGGCGGAGGGGCGTCCCGGTCTCTACCGGGGCACGCTGTCCGTGTGCGGCGCGGGCGACGCCTCGCTGGAGCTGCCGGGCTGGACGCGCGGCTTCGTGTGGGTGAACGGCTTCAACCTGGGCCGCTACTGGTCGGCGGGTCCGCAGACGTCCCTCTATGTGCCGGGTCCCGTGCTGCGGGAGGGCGTCAACGAGGTGTGGGTGCTTGAGTTCGAGGGGACCTCGGGGGCGGCGGTCGGGCTGTCCTGAGCCCGCGCTTGGACGGGGTCCGCCCCGCACGCCCGTGGGGGTGTGCGGGGCGGTCGGCCCGGCGGTGTCAGAGCTCGCGCACCTCGAAGGCGTCCAGGACGAACTCCGCCGTGCCGTCGTCGCCCGTC
>NZ_JASKYR010000757.1:0-3862 GCF_041028215.1 Streptomyces flavofungini | reverse complement strand
CGGCAGGACGCTCAGGCCCATGTCCTCCGGCGGGCCGCCCGCGACGTTGCGCATGACGCCGGTGGCGCCCGCGAAGTCGAGAGTGAGGTCGAACGCCTTGAGGTTGATGCCCCGGCCGTGCAGCAGCGCGCCCGCGCCGGGCACGCCGAGGTCGCGCGGCAGGTCCTCGCCCCGGTAGCGCTGGTGGTCGCGCATCTCGCGCATGGCGTCGGCGACGCGCCTGCTCAGCTCGCCCAGGCCGTCCCCGGGGTGCACGGTGACCCGCATCGGCAGCACGTTGACCGCCATGGCGGGGGTGCGCAGTTCGACCGATCCGGTACGGCACATCAGCGGCAGCGCGAAGACGACGTCGGTGCGGCCGAGCACCCGGTGCAGGAACGCGGCGTATCCGGCGATCAGCGCCTCGCCCCAGGTGACGCCCTCGCGCTCGGCGAAGGCCCGCAGCCGCGCCAGTTCCCCGGGCGGCAGGACGGCGCGGGCGGTCAGGGTGCGGTCGGGCGGCCCGGCGGCCGTGCCGGTGTCGCCGAGGTCGGGGAGCGGGGTGAACCGCTCGACCCAGTAGGCGCGGTCCTCGGCGAAGCGGTCGCTCTCGCGGTACTCCCGGTCGGCGGCGACGAGGGCGGCGAAGCCGCCGAAGGCGGCGGGGCGCGGCTCGGTGCCGCGCACGAGCGCCGTGTAGCGGGCGGCGGTGCGGCGGGCGAGCATCGCGGCGGTGTAGCCGTCGAAGATCAGGTGGTGGCCGAGCTGGGTGTACCAGACCTCGCGGTCGGAGAGCCTGATGACGGTGCGCGCGTACAGCGGGCGGTCCACCATGCCCCGGCAGGCCTCGCCGGTGCGCGCCCGTTCGGCGTCGACGAGCGCGTCCGCGGCGGCGCGGGGGTCCGCCTCGCCCCTGAGGTCGACGACCCGGGGCGGCTCGACCGGCTCGTCGCCGACCTTCTGGCGCGGCCCCTCGGGGGTGTCGTACACCCGCAGGCGCAGTGTCTCGGCCTCCTCGGTGGTGGCCTGTACGGCCGCCACCAGCGCGTCGACGTCGACCGGAGCGCCGTCCTCGCCGCCGGTTATCTCGATGACGTCGCCGACCACGTAGTAGGGCGAGTCCGGTTCGAGGCGTTGGGCGTTCCAGATGCCCTCCTGGGCGCTGGTCAGGGCGAGCAGTCCGTCCGTGGACACGCCTGTGGTGCTCAAGTCACTCTCCTTGCAGTGTGGGGACGACCATCGGCGTGTCCGTCACCGGGTCGGGGACGACGATGCTCGGCAGGTCGAAGACGTCCTTGATCAGCGCGGCGTCCACCACCTCCGTGGGGTCGCCCTCGGCGACGATCCGGCCGCCCTTCATGGCCACCAGGTGGTCGGCGAAGCGGCAGGCCTGGTTGATGTCGTGCAGGACGGCGATGACCGTGCGGCCCTCGTCCCGCAACGTCGCCAGCAGGCCGAGCAGTTGGTACTGGTGGGTGATGTCCAGGAACGACGTCGGCTCGTCCAGGAGCAGGCAGGGCGTCTCCTGGGCGAGGACCATGGCCATCCACACCCGCTGGCGCTGGCCGCCGGAGAGCTCCCGCACGGGGCGGTCGCCGAGGTCGGCGACGCCCGCGGCCGCCATGGCGCCGGTGACGGCGTCCTCGTCGGCGGCGGACCACAGGGCCAGCATCGACTGGTGCGGGAAGCGGCCGCGGCCCACGAGCTGGCGGACCTTGATGTCGTCGGGGGCCAGCGGGTCCTGCGGCAGGAAGCCGAGCTGCTTGGCCAGCGCCTTGGCGGGGTAGCCGCCGACCTCGCGGCCGTCCAGCTCCACCTGCCCGGAGTCGGGGCGCAGCAGCCGTACGAGGGCGCGCAGCAGGGTCGACTTCCCGCAGGCGTTGGGCCCCACGATGGCGGTGAACGCGCCGTCGGGCACATCCAGACTCAGCCGTGTGGACACCACCCGGTCTCCGTAGCGCAGGGTGATGTCCCGCGCGGTCAGGCGTGCGCTCACGCGCGCCTCACCTCCTTGGTCAGCAGCCAGATCAGGTAACAGCCGCCGATCGCGGTGCTCACCACGCCGACGGGGAGCGCCACGGGCGCGAGCAGCATCTGGGCGATGAGGTCGGCCCCCTGGAGCAGGACGGCGCCGGTCAGCGCGGCGGGCAGCAGCGGTACGCCCGCGGCGCCCGCGAGCCTGCGGCCGATCTGCGGGGCGGCGAGGGCGACGAAGGCGATGGGCCCGGTCACGGCGGTCACCGTGGCCGTGCAGCCGACGCCGACGAGGACCATGAGCAGCCGCAGCCGGTCCAGGCGGACCCCGGTGGACGCGGCGACCGCGTCGCCGAGTGACGCCTGGTGCATGGCGTGCGCCTGGGTGGCCAGCACGACGAGGAGCACGCCGATGACGGTGAAGGGGATGCCGAGGTCGTCCCAGCCGACGCCGTTGAGGGAGCCCGCGCTCCAGCCGACGGCGGCGATCGCCACCTCCAGTTCGGCGCGGAGCACGATCCAGGAGTTGACGGCGGTGACCATCGCGTTGACCGCGATGCCGATCACGACCAGGCGCAGCCCGGAGAAGCCCTTGTCGAACGAGAGGAGGTAGATGGTGGCGGCGACGACGAGCCCGCCGAGCACCGAGCCCGCGGCGAGCTGGGCGGAGGTGCCCGACAGTACGGTGAGGGCGAGCAGGGCGCCGGAGTAGGCGCCCGCGTCGAGCCCGATGACGTCCGGGCTGCCCATCGGGTTGCGGGTGAGGTTCTGGAAGACGGCCCCCGCGACGCCGAGCGCGGCGCCGAAGACCAGGGCGGCCAGGACCCGCGGCAGCCGCCAGTCCCGGATGACCACGGCAGGGTCGGCGCCGCTCAGCGCGGCGAAGACCTCGCCCGGACTGGACCAGGAGGCGCCGTAGCAGAGCCCGAGCAGGCCGAGGCAGAGGATCAGGGCGCCGAGGACGGCGACGAGGACGAGGGTGCGGCGGGCGATCCGCGGCCTGCCCCGCACGAGTGCTCCGAGCGCGGTCACAGCGAACCCTCCCCGAAGCGGCGGACGGCCCAGATGAGCATGGGGCCGCCGAGGAACGCGGTCACGACGGCCACCGGCACCTCGCCGGTGGGCAGCAGGACCCTGGAGCCGATGTCGGCGGCCAGCAGCAGGATCGGGCCGAGCACCATCGTGTGGAGGATCAGCCACGGCACGGAACCGGCGGCGGTCCTGCGGACCAGGTGCGGCACGATGAGGCCGACGAAGAGGATCGGCCCGGCGACCGCCGTCGCCGCGCCGCTGAGCACGGTGATGAGGACGAGGGCGATGCCGCGTACGCGGTGCACGTGTGCGCCCAGGGTGTGTGCCACGCTCTCGCCCATGGTCAGGGCGTTGAGCGACCTGCTCAGGGCGAGGGCGCCCGCCAGGCACACCACGATCGCGGTCAACGGCCAGGCGAGCGGGGCCTGTTCGCGGGCGGCGAGGGAGCCGACCGACCAGAACCGGTAGACGTCGAAGACGTCGGGGAGCATCAGCCGCATGCCGAGCGCGACGCCGGTGAGCACCGCCGTCAGGGCGACGCCGGTCAGTACCAGGCGCAGCGGCGAGCGGCGTCCGACGGCGGCGACGAGCAGCGCCGCGAGGACCGAGCCGGTGACCGCGCACCCCAACTGGCCCGCCTGCCCGGCGGCGAAGCCGAGCCCGGAGCCGAGGGTGATGGCGAACCCGGCGCCCGCGGTGACGCCGAGGATGCCGGGTTCGGCCAGCGGGTTGCGGGCCAGGGTCTGGATCAGCGCGCCCGCCACCGCGAGGGCGGCGCCCACGGCGATGGCGAGCAGCGCGCGGGGCGCCCGGACGTCACGCACGATGACGTGGTCGTCGGTGCCCTGGTGGTCGAGCAGCGCGCGCWSSACGCCAT
>NZ_JASKYR010000756.1:0-3152 GCF_041028215.1 Streptomyces flavofungini | reverse complement strand
GCCTCGCCTCGGTCAACGTCGTCGGCAGCCACTTCCGCAGCGCGTCGAGCAGCGCCTCGCTGTGTGCGAACGCCGCCTCCAGGGCCTGTGCGGGTGAGGTCCCGGCACGCTGGCCCAGCACGACACCGATGACGAGAGGGGAGCTCCGCCGCGGTCGGGAGAGCTCCTGTGAACGGGAGAAACCCTCCGTGCCGATGCGCGCGGCCCACATCAGGTTGCCCCCGGCGGGGGTGCTCGAACCGGTCTTCAGACCCACCACACCGGGGTGGTCGAGCAGCCGGTTGGTGTTGCGCACCGTGCCCGCTATGCCGGGCACTCTGGTGTGCCGGGTGGCGACGACGGCCCGCAGCACCGGCTGGCGCATCGCATGCGCGGCCAGCTTGCCCTGGTCGTCGGCGGTGCTCACGGTGGTGGCCTCGATGCCACTGGCGCCGGTGTAGGTGGTGCGGGTCATGCCGAGCGTCTTGGCCGTACGGTTCATCTTCCGCACGAACGCCTCCTGACTCCCGGCGTCCCAGCGCGCCAGCAGCCGGGCGACGTTGTTCGCCGACGGCAGGAGCAGCAGCTCCAGCATCCGCCGCAGCGGGAGCTGTTGCCCCTCGCGCACCGGCGCGCTGGACTCGTCCGCGGAATCTGCTTCCGTCTCCGCCCGCTGGTCGACAGTGACGGTCGGCCCCGCGTCGCCGGACCTCATCGGGTGGTCACGGAGCAGGACCGCGGCGGTCATGACCTTGGCCAGGCTGGCGATCGGGATGGGCCGCTGTTTCGCGGTGCTGCCGATGTGACCCGCACCCACCACGGTGATGCTGCTCTGGCCCACCGACGGCCAGGGCAGTCTGCGGTCGGCCCGCTGTGAGCCGGGGCCGAGCTCGGCGAGTGCGGCGGCGACGCGGGCGTCGCGTTCGCCGTCCGACACCGGGGTGAGCCAGTCTCTGACGCTGAGGACCAGCACCAGCAACAGGGCGACAGCGGCAGCGGCCACGGTGTAGTGCCACCTCAGGCCGTGGCGGTACGGGTTGGCTCTGCTTGCGGACGGGTCTCCGGCCGGCACGGCAACACCTTTTTCCCTCGAGCACCTGCGGGATTCGCGTGTGCACTGGGAAGAAGCGTCGGCGCCATCGCCGTCAGCCCTGTTGTGATCACCGAGCCAAAGACGCTCGGAAATGTATCAGCCGTGTATCGGCGCGACGCCGCCTTCCGGCGGGAAGGGCGGCGGGGCCTGGCGCACGCACGGCCGCTTTCCCAGCACCGGAGAGACTGGCGTTACTGCCCGTGCTCTCCCCGGGCGGTGGCCTGGACGAGGTGACGCCGAGCGGTGACCAGGGAGCCGCCCGACGCCGGGATCGAGGCGGGCGAGAGCCCGCTGGTGGCGGCACGATGAGAAAGGGCCGAGGAAACCGGACTCGACACCCGGCTGCGGTGCTCGATCGGGCTGTGCCAGTCGACCGTGAGGTTCAGTGGAACGGCAAGCGGTGCATCGGGACGGAGTACTGATGACGGGATGTCACAGCGCCTGCCGTATGAGGGCGAGCCGGACGGTCGACTCGCAGCGGACAGCGAGCTTGCCGTACCAGGTCGCGACGCCTCGTGCCTGCTTCAGAAGGCCGATCGGGCACTCGACTTCGTGCCTGCGCTTGTACATCTCGCGGTTGAATCCAGGCGGGCGACCGCCGAGCAAACCACGCCGGACCCGGTGTCCGGCCTGCTCCCGCTTCTCCGGGATGGTGTGTGTGATCCCGCGTCTTCGCGGGCAGGAGCGAGTTTGGCGGGAAGAGTACGCCCGGTCGGCGGGCGCCATGCGGAAGGAGCCGGGCAATGACTGCCTATGGCGGGGACGTATCGTTCGTCAGCGGGTCGGGGGGCTGAGGCCAACAGCTCATACAGCCGGTGTTCGACCCCTCGTCGTCGATGTCCTGACCCGGAGTTCCCCGGTCGGCGGCGGCCAGGCGTGCTTGGTAGCCATGTTCGGCGGCGAGGGCCTGCAGAGCGTTTTCATCGGAGATGTCACCGAGCCCGAGGAATAGGCGGCCGCCGGGAGCCAGGTGGCAGTGGGCGCCGGCGAGGTAGGTCCGTAGGTCCGGCAACAGTAGTGGCCCACATCGAGCACACACCGAGTTTCGGCGGAAGCGGCAGGCGACCCCGCTGCTACGTTCTCGTAGGGCAAGGCCCAGAAGATGAGGTCGAACGGGCCGTCCTGCGCGTCGAGCGCGGCGAAGACGCCGCCTGCCTTGCCCCTGACCTGAAAGACGTCGTGCCGTGCCGCGTTGCGCATGGTGGTGGCGACAGCCTGCGGGTCTACGTCCACCGCAAGCACGTCCTCGCAGCCGGCCTGGCCCGCGCACACGGCCGTGACGCCCGCGCCGCAGCCCATCTCCAGGAACCTCCCTCCGCGCGGATACGGCAGGTTGTGGGAGAAGAAGGCAGTGCCATAGGTCAGAGCGGGCAAGAACACCCCCGGAAGAACGGCCCAGGTCATTCCCATGAGGGCGAAAGTTCCTTGGGTGTGAATCCTCTCGGGGGATGAATGACTTGGGAAGACGCGGACTGGCGGTGTCGGGGCGGCTGCTTGCTTCTACCGAGTGGGGGTGGAGGTGGGGCGCCGTGGTGTCTGCACCGGAGGAGCTCGAGGCACGGGAGGCCGCGACTCGACGCCGCGTCGAGGCATTGCGGGCTGAGGCGGCGGAGTCGGCGCTCACGCTGGAGGCGGCTCAGGAGGATCCGTCGCGGTGGGAGATCACGCGGGAGACGGTCATGAGGGTGCTGGCTGAGCTGTCGGCCGCGGAGACGGATCCCGAGGCGGAGGTGCCGGTGGAACCTGGACAGAAGCCCCCTCCGCACGGGGCCGGCGTGGTGATGGTGCCGGATGTGTACCGGGACATCGGGAGGCCGTGGGGCCCGTCGACCTGGCGGTCGTCGTGCGGGCTGAACCAGGTGCCGTCGGCCAGGGTGCAGCGGCCGGTGCGCTCGGGGTCGGTGACGGCCTCGTCCAGAAGGACTACAGTGCGGGTGCTGCAGCCGTCGTGGTCGGCGTCGATCCAGTGCCGGAACTTTTCCCGGCTGTAGCCGTTTCGCACTCGTCGGCGACGGGCAGGGCGGCCAAGGCGTCTTGGACGGGCAGAGTGACGTGCTCGCCGGGCGCTGGTGGGGTGGCC
>NZ_JASKYR010000755.1:0-3355 GCF_041028215.1 Streptomyces flavofungini | reverse complement strand
GGTGGAGAGCGGGACGCTCCGCGTGAAGGCGTCGGAGGTCGCGGTGGCCGAGTCGGCGGTGCAGCCGCCGTCGACGGAGATGACCACCGACTGTCCCGGCTTGCCGGGGCTCGGGGTGATCGACAGTGACGGCTGGGGGTCGGCCAGGGCCTGGGGCGCCACCACGGCGAACGCCGCCGCGGTGAGCGCGGCCGTGGTGAGAGCGGGACGGACACGCATGAGAGGGGACCTCGATTCCCGCGCGGCCGGGAGCCTGCCGCCCCTGAGTACTCCGCGCTTGCTCTCATGCAAGGCCGGATCGGCGCGTTCGGCGCGCCGGACGCGGCCACGCGGAGTAGCCCGGCGGCCGGGGCAGGACCCGCGCGCGGGGTTCCGTCAGCGGGTGGCCCAGACGAGCACCCCGGCGAGGACGAAGAGCAGGCAGGCGGCGATGTTGGTCCGCTTGTAGGCGACGAGGACGGCGGCGAACTCGCGGATCGTCGCGTTGGGCCAGAAGTACGCGGCCGTGTGCGAGCCCACCACCTGGCCCCGGACACCGGTCCGCCGGGCGGTGAGGGCGGCGCGGAAGGCGTGGTAGTTGTTCGTGACCACCACACAGCGGTACGCGGGGTCGGCCTGCTCCATGATGGCCTTGCTGAAGAGCAGGTTCTCCTCCGTGGACGTCGAGCGGTCCTCGCGCTCGATCAGTTCGGCGGGGAAGCCGCGGGCCGTCAAGTAGTCGGCCATGGCGTGCGATTCCGGCAGCTTCTCGTCGGGACCCTGGCCGCCGGAGGTGATCAGTACGGGTGAGCCGCCGCGCTCGGAGAGCCTGGCGTGCACCGTCTGCGCCCGCTTGAGCCTGCTGGCGAGCAGCGGCGGCACCGTGTCCCCGCCGATGAGCCCCGAGCCGAGCACGACCACGAAGCCCGCCCCGCGGCGGACCCGCAGCCGCCCGTAGAGGAACGCGTAGCAGACGAAGCTGAGGAACAGGAAGGACAGATAGCCCGAGAGCCCGAGGGCGGTCGCGCCCACGCCGAGCAGCACAGGGGTCCGTACGACCGCCGCCGTGATGAGCAGGGCGACGACGGCGACGATGGCCAGCGCGGCCATCAGCGAGAGCAGATTGGTCGGGCTCCGGCCCTCCTTGCGCACCATCCGCAGCCCGTTGAGGAAGAGCAGACAGGTCAGGACGAGGATGCCGAGGGCGCCGAGTGCGAGCAGCGAGAGGGCGATGACCGTGCCCGCCGTCGACTCCGAGCGCAGCAGCCGCGACATCCAGGCGATGAGCCCGCAGACCACGGCGAGCCCGAGGATCACGGCGTTGCCGAACCTTCGGCTCTCGCGCAGCATGCGCCAGCAGAAGAGGAGGAGGAGCAGAGCCGCCGGGGCGTAGACCAACATCCGCACAGAGTAGGGGGCCTGCGCTCATGACGACGCGTGCGGGGGACGGAAAGCCGTCCCCCGCACGCCAGGTCATGGACACCGCGTCAGTGGCGCGTGGTGTGCGCCGACCGCTGGGTCGGCAGGCCGAAGGGGCGGTGCGGTCGCGCGTGACCGGCGAGCGCGTCGGCCCTGCGGTCCTGCGGGCGGGGCATGAGCAGGTCGTAGAAGAGCTCGTGCCCGGCGAGCATCGCGCGCCGCATGGCCTCGGTGTCGGTCTCGCCCGCCGCCGCCCGCTGGGCCGCCTCGTGCAGTTCGCGACTGCCGTGGGCATGGCGCGGACAGTGCAGGGAAAGGGCGTCGGCCTGCCGCTCGCGCGACTCCGCCGGGAAGCCGCGCTCCACGGCGAGACGGTTCAGCAGGGCGTTGGCCCGTGCCACCGTCTGCCCGGGGGCTTCGGTGAACCGCTCCTGCAGCTCGGCCCATTCGGAGCCGTACCGCTCGCGGGCCGGGGTGTCCAGGCCCTTCACGCGCAGGCTGCCGAAGCGGCGCAGCCGCTCACTGAGCTCGCGCTCGGCGGCCGCCGTGTCTCCTTGGTGCTGCGCCACCGCGCGGTCGAACTCGGGACCGAAGCGGCGCCGGAGGTCGTCGGTACTCGTCTGGTTCAGCGGGCGGGCGAGCAACAGCGCCGTGATGATCGCCACGGCCGCGCCCAGGATGGCCAGCATGCTTACGGACATGTGCCTGCCTTCCGCAGAGGCTCCCTCACGCGAGGCTTTCGCTACAGCGTGTTACCGATTCGGGCGGGATTAAACGCGTTGGGTGACATTTCTCTTCTGATGCGGGGGTGAATCACTACCCCTGCCGGGCATCGCGCCGGGTGAAGCGGTGCCACCAGTGGTGCCTGCGGGGGTGGATGGCCCGTCCGAGCCGGCGCCCGAGGACGAGGTAGCCGAGCAGCGCGCCCGAGGTGTTGAGGATGACGTCGTCGATGTCGAAGGTCCGGCCCGTCACGAAGGCGCCCTGCGCCAGTTCGACGAGGACCATGGTCACCGCCGTGGCGAGCGCCACCCTGAGCAGGCCGCGGGTGCGGGGCAGCAGCACCGGGAGCAGCATGCCGAACGGCACCCCGAGCAGGATGTTGCCGCCGATCTGCTTGACCGTGTCGCGGAAACCCGGCTGGGCCAGGTAGTCCCGTATGGAGTCCCCGGGCGTGAAGTTGCTGTGGGTCAGCGCCGCGGAGGCCGCCGAAGGCTCCAGCGTCAGCCGGGCGAGCACCACGGCGAAGGCGACCATCCCGGCGAAGGCCGCCAGCATCGTGGCCACCCGGGCCAGCGGCGGCAGCGGCGCCCTGCGCGCCTCCGCCCCGGCGGCGGGCTCGTCCGCGCCTCCATAGCGCCGGGCGCCCGCTGTTCGACGTGTACGTGCCATCAGTGCCTCCACCTCCTGGAATAACTCGGCCCGCGTGCCGTGGCGGTGGGGGTCCGGGCCCCGGTCACGCCGCGGGCCGAGCGTGTGATCAGCCGTGCACCCTGCGCCGTACGTCGGCCAAGTCCCCGCTGCAGGTGCGCAGTTGCTCGGCGCGCTCCCTCGCGAAGGCGGCGCCGAGGCGGGTGCGTCCGGCCCGGGTGACCCGCTCGCGGGCGTCCGCGAGGAGCGTGCGTTCGGTCTCGTCCGCGTACTCCGTCACCGAGGCGACGAGTTCCGCGAGCCTGGCGTCCCAGGCGCAGGGGCTCCGCTCGTCGGCGTCGAGCAGGTCGAGCAGGGCCTCGGTGCCTTCGCCGTGGCGGGCGACACCGCGCTCGATCTGGCCGTTGTCGATGCCTCCGTACCGCTTGAGCGCGGGGTAGACCTCCGCCTCCTCGGCCCGTACGTGCGCGGTGTAGAGCTGCGCGAGGTCGCGCAGCGCGTGGCGCCGTTCGGACGGACCGCCGTCGCGGAGCTGCCGCAGCAGGTCCTCCACGATCCGGTGGTCCCGGAGGATCAGCCTGACTAC
>NZ_JASKYR010000754.1:0-3612 GCF_041028215.1 Streptomyces flavofungini | reverse complement strand
TGGCGGACCTCATGGACTTCCGCACGCCCCAGCCCGCCCGAGGCCTCTCCTTCGCCTACGTCCTGCCGACCACGGCCCACCAGGCGCTGGTGGAGTACACGGAGTTCTCCGGCGCGCCCCTGGCCGAGCGGGAGTACGAGCGGGCCCTGCACGACTACGTACGGCGCCACCTCGGCGTCGAGCACTTCGAGGTGACCCGGACCGAGCAGGGCGTGATCCCCATGACGGACGCCCGCTTCCCCCGCCGGGCGGGCCGGTCGGTCTTCCGCATCGGCACCGCGGGCGGCGCCACCCGCCCCTCCACCGGCTACACCTTCGCCGCCGTGCAGCGGCAGACCCGGGCGGTGGCCGCCGCCTGCCGCCAGGGGCGCAGCCCGCTGCCGCCGCCGGTCCACTCGGCGCGCTCCCTCGCCATGGACGCGGTGCTGCTGCGCGCCCTGGACACCGGACGGGTGGCGGGCGCCCCCTTCTTCACCGGACTGTTCCAGGGGGTGCCGATGGAGCGGCTGCTGCGGTTCCTCGACGGCGGCACCCGCTGGTCCGAGGACTTCACGATCGGCCTGCGCACCCCCGTACGCCCCATGCTCCGCACCGCCGTCGAACTGCCCTGGCTGCCCCGGCGCGCCCCTTTTGAAGGGCGCCGTGCGGCGGTCCCGCGGCCCGGATCCGATGGCCCGAACAGAGAGACCCCGAGATGACCGTGCTGCGGGACGACACCCTGTCCGCCGCCTTCGACCACGCCGCCCGACGCTATGACCGCTTCGTGTCCGTCAACCCCGGCTACCACTCCCACCTGCGCAGATCCGCCCGCCGCCTCGGCCTGCCCGACGGCGGCGCCGGACTGCGCGTGCTCGACCTCGGCTGCGGTACCGGCGCCTCGACCGCGGCACTGCTGCGCGCGGCGCCGCGCGCCGAGATCGTCGCGGTCGACGCGTCGGCGGGCATGCTGGACCGGGCGGCCCGCAAGCGCTGGCCGCCCGGTGTCACCTTCGTGCACGCCCCCGCCGAGCGGCTCGCCGCGGAGGGCGTGACGGGCCCCTTCGACGCCGTCTTCGCGGCGTACCTGTTCCGCAACCTCAAGGACCCCGACGTGGTGCTCGACGCGACCCGAGCGCTCCTCGCCCCGCGCGGGCGCCTCGCCGTGCACGAGTACACACTCGGCGGCAACGCCCTCGACCGCGCGGTGTGGACCGCGGTCTGCACCGGCGTCGTCCTTCCGGTGGGCAGCCTCGCGGGCGACGGCCGCCTCTACCGCCACCTGTACCGCAGCGTCATCGCCTTCGACACGGCGGCCGAACTCAGGGACCGGGTGCGCGGGGCGGGCTTCGCACGGGTGCGCGTCCTGCCGATGCCGGGCTGGCAGACGGGCATCGTGCACACCATCGTGGCCGAGGCACCCGAAAGGGTCCCCGTCCCCGCCCCCGCGCGGGCCGGACGATGAGGCGCCAGGCGGTGCCGGGCGGCGTCCCGCGCAGGGGCCGCGACCGGCGCGCGCGCATCGTCCCCGGACCGCGGGGCGCCCCGCGCGTCACGGGCGCCGCCCCCCGCGTGGCGGTGCTCGGCGGCGGGATCGCCGGACTCGCCGCGGCGACCGCGCTCGCCGAACGCGGCGTCCGCGTCACGCTCTACGAGCGCGAGGAGCGGCTCGGCGGACGTCTCGCCGGATGGCAGGTACACCTCGCGGACGGCTCGGCGGCGACGATGAGCCGCGGCTTCCACGCCTTCTTCCGGCAGTACTACAACCTGCGCGGCCTGCTGCGCAGGGCCGATCCCGGACTCACCCGGCTCGTCGGGCTGCCCGACTACCCGCTGCGGCACAGCAACGGCCTCCGCGACAGCTTCGCCCACGTGCCGCGCACCCCGCCGTGGAGCGCGCTCGGCTTCGCCGCACTCAGCCCCACCTTCGGCGTCCGCGACCTGGCCCGGATGAACCCCGCGGCCGCCCTGCCGCTCCTCGACGTGCGCGTGCCCGAGGTGTACGAGCGGCTCGACGGCATCAGCGCCCGGGAACTGCTCGACCGCATCCGCTTCCCCGAAGCCGCCCACCACCTGGCCTTCGAGGTGTTCTCCCGCAGCTTCTTCGCCGACCCGGGGGAGCTCTCCGCGGCCGAACTCGCCCTGATGTTCCACATCTACTTCCTCGGCTCCAGCGAGGGCCTCCTCTTCGACGTGCCCGACGAGCCGTTCCCCGCCGCCCTGTGGGAACCCCTCGCCCACTATCTGACGGGGCACGGGGCGGACATCCGCACCGGCCGGAGCGTGGAGAGCGTACGGCCCGACCCGCGCGGCGGCCTCCGCGTCAGCACCCCCGACGGCGAGCAGCGGCACGACGCCGTCGTCCTCGCCCTGGACACCGGGGGCCTGCGGCACGTGGTGGCCCGCTCGCCCCACCTCTGCGACCAGGAGTGGCGCTCCCGCGTTCAGCGGCTGCGCACCGCACCGCCCTTCCTCGTCTCCCGCTACTGGCTCGACCGCCCGGTGGCGTCCGACCGGCCCGGCTTCCTCGGCACCAGCGGCTACGGCCCCCTGGACAACGTCAGCGTCCTGGAGCGCTGGGAGGGCGAGGCGGCCCGCTGGTCGCTCAGGACCGGCGGCTCGGTCGTCGAACTGCACGCCTACGCCGTGGACCCCGGCGCCGACAGGACGGCGGAGCAGGAGCGCCTGCTCGGCCGGCTGCGGGAGGTCTACCCCGAGACGCGGGGGGCCGCGGTCATCGACGAGCGGCACGAATGGCGGGCCGACTGCCCCCTGTTCACGGTGGGCGGCCACCGCGACCGGCCCGGCGTGCGCACCAGCGACCCGGCGGTCACCGTCGCGGGCGACCTCGTCCGCACCGACCTGCCGGTGGCGCTGATGGAGCGGGCCGCGACCACCGGGTTCCTCGCGGCGAACGCCCTCCTTCAACGGTGGGGGCTGCGCGGGCAGACGCTGTGGACCGTCCCCGACAAGGGCAGGACCCCGCCGCTGCGCCTCCTGAACCTCCTGGTGGGCACCTGAGCGGCGGAGCTCCTCAGCCGGGGAAGCGCCCGCTGCTCCGCAGCTCCCAGCGTCGCTCGGCGTAGGCGATGTCATCGCGCCAGAGCCGGGCCGCCGCGGCCCGCATCAGCGGGCGGACGACCGGCGCCGCGGCCCTCGCGACCGCGAAGCCGCGCCGGTCCGAGGCCGCGACGACCGCCTCCACGACGGCGGTGCGCGGCCGGCCGAGGGCGTCCGGACCCAGCGGCGTGGCGTGCGTCTCGACGACGGAACCCGCGCCCTCGCCGCGCGTGATGCGCATGACGACGGTCCGCGGCCCCGGCGCGGTGAACACCGCACGCACCGGCACGACCGCGCGCCCGGCCACCTTGAACGAGACGTCCACGGCGAACGCGTCGCCGTCCGCCTCGTCGGGCCCCTCGACCACCGTGAGGTCGACGAAGGAGTACGGGTGGAACCACGCCCCGTGCCACGGGTCCAGGCGGTTGGCGACCACGTCCTCCGGCTCGCAGCGCCCGATCACCGTGCAGACCGCGGCGAGGGAGCCGGCGAGCCGCGGCCGGTCGGGGACGAGCGGCTCCCCGGTGGGCTCCTCGCCGCCCGCCTCGTCGAGCCTGACCCACAGGAGCACCCCGT
>NZ_JASKYR010000753.1:0-3238 GCF_041028215.1 Streptomyces flavofungini | reverse complement strand
CACGCATCCCCGCCCACCGCTCATCCCCGGAGGTACACCCGTGTCGCGCACCACCTGGTCGTCGGCCTCCGTCCCGGCGCCACGCCAGGACGAGGAACAGAGACTGAGAGACCTCGGCTACCAGCCCGTACTCGCCCGCCGCATGGGCGGGTTCGGCAACTTCGCCATCAGCTTCTCCGTCATCTCCATCCTGTCCGGCTGCATGACCCTGTACGGGTTCGGCCTCGGCACCGGCGGCCCGGCCGTCATGCTCTGGGGATGGGCCGGTGTCGGCCTGATGGTCCTCTTCGTGGGCCTCGCGCTCGCCGAGGTCACCAGCGCCTATCCGACGTCGGGCGCCCTGTACTACATGGCCGACCGGCTCGGCGGACGCCGCTGGGGCTGGTACACGGGCTGGCTCAACCTGCTCGGGCTGCTCGGCGCCATCGCGGGCATCGACTACGGCGCCGCGCTGTTCACCGGGGCGTTCCTGAACCTGAAGTTCGGCTTCACGCCGACGCCGGAGAAGACCTTCCTGATCTTCCTCTGCATCCTGCTCCTGCACGCCGTGCTCAACCTCTTCAACGTCAAGCTGGTCAGCCTCCTCAACTCGATCAGCGTGTGGTGGCACGTCGCGGGTGTCACCATCATCGTGGGCGTCCTCGCGATCGTGCCGGACCACCACCAGTCGCCGTCGTTCGTCTTCGGCGAATTCGTCAACCACACCGGCTGGGACAACCCGCTCTACGTGACGGCGATCGGTCTGCTCCTCGCGCAGTACACCTTCTGCGGCTACGACGCCTCCGCGCACCTGTCGGAGGAGACCTCCAACGCCTCCGTGTCCGCCGCCCGCGGCATCGTGCGCGCCATCTGGGCGTCGTGGATCGCCGGTTTCGTCCTGCTCGCGGGGCTGACCTTCGCCATCCAGGACTACACGGGCACGCAGGAGACCGACACCGGGGTGCCGCCCGCCCAGATCATGATCGACGCGATCGGCGAGTCCGGGGCCACCGCGCTGCTGCTCATCGTGATCGTCGCCCAGCTCTTCTGCGGCAACGCCGAGACCGCGGCCGCCAGCCGCATGGTGTTCGCCTTCAGCCGGGACAACGCGCTGCCCGGCTCGGCGATCTGGCGCAAGGTGAGCTCGCGCACGCAGGTGCCGGTGCCCGCGGTGTGGCTCTCGGTGGGCCTGGCCGCGGTGATCGCGCTGCCGTCCCTGTACTCCACGACCGCGTACACGGCCGTGACCGCCATCAACGTCATCGGCATCACGCCCGCCTACGCCATCCCGATCTTCCTGCGGCTGCGCGCGGGCGACCGCTTCGAGCAGGGGCCCTGGAACCTCGGCCGCTGGAGCAAGCCGGTCGGCTGGATCGCGGTCATCTGGGTCGCCTTCGTGACGGTCCTGTTCTGCCTGCCGCAGGCCTCGCCGGTCACGGTCGACTCGATGAACTACGCCTCGATCGCCCTCGCCGTGGTGCTGATCCTGGCCACGGTGTGGTGGTTCGTGGCCCGCCGCTCCTACAGCACGCCGCAGGCGTACGGATCGGACCGCGAGCAGGCGGAGGTCGCGGAGAACATCGTCTGAGACCGGCTGGAGCGGTTAGACCGGCTAGAGCGGGCGGTCGTGGAGAATCCGCTGGAAGAGCCGGTGGTCGCGCCAGGCACCCTTGATGTACAGGAACCCCGGCGCGACCCCGTACTCCTCGAACCCGCACTTGAGCAGGACGCGCTGCGAGGCGGTGTTGTGCAGCAGCGTGCCCGCCTCCACGCGGTGCAGGCCGAGGGTGCGGTCCGCCTCGTCGCAGACGTACCGCGTGGTGGCGGAGGCGAGGCCGCGGCCCTGCTGTCCGGCGTCGATCCAGTAGCCGAGGTTTCCGCTGCGGGCCGGGCCGAGCACGATGTGGGACACGGCGGCGTGCCCCACGATCTCGTCCCCGCTCACGAGCACCCAGTGCGCGGAGCGCCCCGCCTCCCGGTCGGCGAGCTGCCCGCGCACCCGCTCGGCCTGCCCTTCCTCGGTGTAGAAGGACGCGGGCCGCTCGGGGTCCCAGGGGTCGAGGTGGGCCCGGTTGCGCAGGTAGGCACGGGCGAGCGCGGGGGCGTCGTCGAGGACGACGGGGCGTATGAGCACATCCGGGGCGAGCGAGTCCTGTTCACCGATCATCGGTTCAGCGTACGGAAGTTCCGGCCTGCCGCGTGATCGTGCTCATCGCCCGCCGGAGACCTTGAGGATCGTGCCGGTCGTGTACGAGGCGTCGTCCGAGAGCAGCCAGGAGACGGCGCCCGCGATCTCCGCCGGCTGGCCCGAGCGGCCCATGGGGATGCCGGAGGCGAGCTTCGCGGGGCGCTCGGGGTCCGCGTGGAACTCCGTCCAGATGACGCCGGGGGCGACGGCGTTGACGCGGATGCCGTCGGCGGCGACCTCCTTGGACAGGCCGACCGTCAGGGTGTCGACGGCGCCCTTCGCCGCGGCGTAGTGGACGTACTCGCCGGGGCCGCCGAGTGTGGCGGCCACGGAGGAGATGTTCACGATGGCGCCGCCGCCGTGCGCCGTCATGTCCCGTACCGCGCGCCGGGCGCACAGCAGGTAGCCGAGGACGTTGACCTCAAGGGCCCGGCGCATCCCCTCGGCACCGGCCTCGGCGAGGGGGCCGACGGGGCCGCTCACCCCGGCGTTGTTGACCAGGCCGGTGACCGGTCCGAGCCGCTCGGCGGCGGTGTCGAAGAGCCGCTCCACGTCCGCCTCGTCGGCGGTGTCCACCCGGACGGCGACACCACGCCGCCCCGCGGCGCGCACCGCCTCGGCGACCTTCTCGGCGGCGCCCTCGTCGGACCGGTACCCGACGACGACATCATGCCCGTCCCCAGCAAGCCGCACGCTGACGGCCGCCCCGATACCACGACTACCACCAGTGACAACGGTAACGCTGCGCTTCTCCACGGGGACCTCCGGTCTGGGGGTGATCTGCCGCGCCCGGCAAGTGATCACCATCCTACGAACGCCACATGGCCCCGCGTCGGAGCAGCACCTACCCGCCCCTCCACACCCCCCCCCCCCCCCCCCCCCCCCCCCCCCCCCCCCCCCCCCCCCCCCCCCCCCCCCCCCCCCCCCCCCCCCCCCCCCCCCCCCCCCCCCCCCCCCCCCCCCCCCCCCCCCCCCCCCCCCCCCCCCCCCCCCCCCCCCCCCCCCCCCCCCCCCCCCCCCCCCCCCCCGGGGGTGATCTGCCGCGCCCGGCAAGTGATCACCATCCTACGA
>NZ_JASKYR010000752.1:0-3625 GCF_041028215.1 Streptomyces flavofungini | reverse complement strand
GCCTAGGCCCGTCCGGGCGCGCGGGAGACTCGTACCGGCCATGTGTGTGGCAGTGGATGCCGCGGCGGCTGGCAGACCATGATGGACAGGAGGGCGAGATGTTCTGCCCGGCCGCGCGGTGCAGCGTGCGGCCTGGACTTTCGCGCTACTCCACAGCGCTGCCGATGAGTTCCCGGCTCCCCGCCGGTCCAAGTTCGTGACGCCTAGGAAAGGACACCGCCATGTCGGAGCTTCTCGTCGACTTCATCACCTCCCTCGACGGCTACGCGTCGGGAGAGGGATGGCCCGGGTTCTGGGGGCTGGAGGGCCCGGAGTACCTCGCATGGCTCGGCAAGCAGCCCGAGGTCACCTATCTGATGGGAGCGAACACCTACCGCCTGATGTCGGGCTTCGCCGGAGGCGAGGTGCCTGCGGGCCAGGACGAGTTCAGGCCCGAAGAGGAGGCGTCCGTCGACGAGCTCACCCGGGCGTCCAAGGTGGTGTTCTCCTCTTCGCTCAAGGAGCCACTGACCTGGGGCAACTCCACACTCATCCGTGATGACGCCGTCGAGGCGGTCCGGGCCATGAAGTCGAGTGGCTCGGGGCTGCTCAGCACGATCGGCAGCCTCAGTCTGTGCCGGTCCCTGCTACGAGCCGGGCTCGTCGACCGCTTCCGGGTCGTGATGTTCCCGGTGATCACCGGGGCCACGGGCGACGAACGCATCTACGACGGCTATCCGGACGTCGCCCTTGAGATGGTCGACCACCGCACCTTCGACGGCCGCATCCAGCTGGTCGAGTACAAGCCCCGCGTGCTCGAGCACCCGCCGCTCGGCGCTCCTGCGTGACGTCGGCCAATCGCCCGGCGGGGGGTCGTCGTGCCGTTCGCGGCACGCGGTACCGGCCTCCGGTACCCGGCCTCGGTACCGGCCTTCGTGTCCTCGCCGGAGTCCGACTTCGCGTTGCTCGCCCGCGAGCCGCCGGGGCCCGAGCCGCCCTCCGACTGGCCCGGGTCACTGAGACTGGGCCGCGAGGACTTCCTCCGCCATCTCGTAGTCCGTGACCGCCCCCGCGGGCGCGGCCACGCGAAAGGCCTCGCCGAAAGCGGTGAACGTCTCGTCCAGATCCTTGGCCGGGTTCGTGACCCGCAGGAGCAACGGCTTGTCTCCCGCGGCGATGTGGAACTGGACCGACCCGTCCTGCCCCCTGTACGTGATCCGTGTCGTGGGGCGTCCCCCCAGGGTTCCCGGCCGCTGTGTCGCGGTCAGCGCCGCGAGTTCACCCGGAGACGGCAGGCGCTCCTTCAAGTACATGCGCCGTGTCTTGGACGCACACATGTCGCGCATGGCTTCGTAGGGGCCCCCGTCGCGCTTCACCCAGCGGTCGGCCATGACCGCCACGCTCTCCGGGTCCGTCTTGGCCTGGGACGAGAGCATGAGGGCCTTTCTGCTGCCCCGCGTGTAGAGCGCCGACCCGGTGATCACCCAGTCCAGGGTCGCGGCGCCCTTCGAGGCGTGTGTCCTGCACTCGGCTGTGTCCCCGCGCACCGCGCTGTGCATGACGGTGGTGCCCTCACTCGTCGACCGCCGGGTCGAGCGGAGGTACTTCTGGCCGAGCGTCGCGTCGATCGCCTTGTCGATCAGCTCGGCGGCTTGAGCACTTCTGGGCCCGGAACCGTTCGGTGACGCGGATGATCGTGCGGCTTGCCGCTTCTCGCCTGTCGCCGGGTTCTGCTTCGTCGCGGGGTCAGTGGCGCCACACGCGGCCAACGCCGTGAGTGCGGCGGTCACGGCCGTGAGCGTTGTCGCCGTTCTTCGCACGCGCCGCCTGAAGCTCTTCGCTGTTCTACGCATGTGGTTCCCCCCTGGGAGCACGATCGATGGTGCATCCATGATCCGCTACGGGGGTGCCGGGTGGCGGCGCGACCGGCTTGTGGGGGACTCAGCACAGCATGGTAAGGGGCGGTTCCGGCCGCTGGCGTGGTGGCTTGCAGGCCGATGAGCGCGGGAGGGTACGGGGTCGGCCATGAGGGCGCAGGTTCACCCCATGGCCTGTAGCCCATGACAGGGGGGTGTATCCACGACACTGATCACTGGATACACCCCCCGGCCGCGGTGCCGGTCGTAGCCGTCGCCTAGAAGTAATGCTTGCGTCCGCCGACCGCGCGGCCGGTCGCCCCGAGGACCCACAGGACCGCGCCGACCACGACGAGTACCCCGCCGATGGTCGTCAGCAGTGAGATACCGGCCAGCAGGCCGATGACGAGCAGGATGACGCCAAGTACGATCATTACGGCTCCGATGTCCAAAGTCTCTTCGGTGCGTGCAGATCCCTCGGTTGGTCAGGACCGCCGCTGTCATGCTGACCCCCGAGTACCCCGCGTCCCGATTCCCATGCGAACAGGCCTGACGACATGCGGACAGGCCCGGCGGCCGCGCGCCGGATCAGTGGTGGCCACCGCCGTGGGGGTCGTGAGGTTCGTCGGACAGCAGGTCACCGGCGCGACCGTCCAGAGCGTGCTGCATGTCGGCGGAGCGGGGCAGCATGGTCTTCTCGTAGGCGAGCAGGGCGTCGTCGATGGTGTCGCGGTGGACGAGGGCGAGTGCGAGTTCGCAGGCGTCGAGCATGGCGAGATTGACGCCCACGCCGAGCGGGGGCATGAGGTGGGCGGCGTCCCCGAGCAGCGTCACGGTGGGGTTGTGTTCCCAGGTGTGCGGTACCGGCAGGGCGTACAGGGAGCGGTCGACGAAGGGACCGTCGTTGTCCCGGAGGATCTGCCGCAGGCGCGGGGACCAGTCGCGGTAACGCTCCTGGAGGACGGCCCGGATGCCGTCGGTGTCCCTGGCGGTGAGTCCGGCGGCACTGATCCAGTCGGCGGGGACACGCTGCATGAGGTAGACACGGATGTGGTTGCCGCTGTTGCGCTGGGCGAACATGCAGCGTTCGCCGTCCGCCGCCGCGGCAGCACCGTGGCCGATGAGGTCGGCGAGGTCGGGGTGGCGGTTGTCCACGTCGTGGAACCACGCCTCCAGAAGGCTGATGCCGGTGTACTGCGGGATGGCGTCGGATAGGGCGCGGCGCACTCTGGACCAGGCCCCGTCGGCGCCGATGACGAGGTCGGCCTCGACACTCGTGCCGTTGGCGAAGTGCAGGCGGCGGGGGCCCTCGCGGGGGCCTTCCACGGAACGCAGGGTGTGGCCCCAGCGCACGGTGTGCGGCCGGAGGGAGCCAAGGAGGAGCTCGCGCAGCTGCCCCCGGTCGATTTCGGGCTTGAAGCGCTCGCCTTCGGCGGGGATGTGGTGGAAGCCGAGGGCTGCCGTCGCGTGGTTCAGTTGGCGCATCTCCTGCCCTTCGGGGCGGCAGAGGCGGAAGAAGTCGTCGAGCAGTCCTGCCTCACGCAGGGCGATCTGGCCGTTGTCCTCGTGCAGGTCCAGGGTGCCGCCCTGGTCGCGGCCGTCGGGCCCGGTCTCGTGGTCGTAGACGGCGACGGGGATGCCGTGCCGCTGGAGGATACGCGCGCAGGTCAGGCCGCCGGGCCCGGCTCCGATGACGGCTATTCGGGGTGCGGGGTCGGTGTGCATGGTGGTGCTCCGTTCATGTGGTTCATGCAGTCATTCATGCGGTTCATGAGGGGGCGGTTGTGCCG
>NZ_JASKYR010000751.1:0-3640 GCF_041028215.1 Streptomyces flavofungini | reverse complement strand
CGGAGCCGCCCACCCGTGTCTCGGCCCGCCCGCCCGGTGCGTAGACGACGGACGCGGCTTCCGCGCCGAGCACGGACGGGCTGCGCTCGGCGAGGACCGAGAGCGTGCCCGGGACGTCCGACGGCCCTTCCGTGGTGCTGCCCACCAGGGCCACGAACACGTCGGCGAGCTGTTGCTCGGGGGTCACGCCACTTCTCCCTCAGCCGAAATTAAGGTCACCTTGCACAATGCGTCCGGCGATCACCTCGGGTGATGACTCCTCGGCGAACGCCCGGGCCTTGATGAGCGCCAGCGCGTCACCGACCCGGCAGCCGAGCCGGACGGAGAGCATGCCCGCCGCCTGCTGCACCGACTCCCGGTGATTGGTGCCGCCGTACAGCTCCGGGTCCGCGTCGGGCCCGAGGAGCACGATGCGGGTCAGGGCCGCGGCCACCTCGGTGAGACACGCGGTCTCCGCGAGTCCGGGCCGGGGGTCGAAGACCGCGAGGGCGCCGATACAGCTGTCACGGGTACCCAGCGGAACCGCGGCCACCGAGGTGATGCCCAGCGAGGCGACGGCCGGGCCGTACCCCGGCCAGCGCGCCTCTATCGCCGAGCCCGACGCGTGGATCGGGCGCCGCTCCGACGCCGCGTCCCGCGAGGGGCCCTCGCCGAGCATGTACTCCAAATCCTGCGCGGCCCGCGAATGCTCGTCGGAGACCGCGACGGCCAGTTGGTTCTGCGCGGAGTCGACCAGGGTGAGCGCCGCGCTGTCCGTGCCGCACACCTCGGCGACGCCGGTCATGAACTGCGGCTGGATTCCTTTGCCGGTGGCCCACTCCGTCATCCGCAGCGCGTACGCCTCCTGGAGGCGGGCGGAGGAGCGGTGGCACGCGGCCGTCCGGCGCTGCACCGCCGCGACGTGGGCGTGGAACTCGCCTCCCGACGAGACGGCGAGCAGCTCGTGCCGCTCGGCGACGGCCGCGGCCCGCTCCGCGCGTTCGAGGGCGCGGGCGGCGCGGCGCCGCGCCATGGCGGCCAGACCGAGAGCTTCCTCTCGCCGCTGCGGGTTCATGACTGAAGCGTACGCCGCCGGGTCACCCCGAGCGCTCGCTTCGGCTCTCTTCCATCATCAGGACCACTCCGCCGTTGTGTCCGTCGAAGGGGGAGCAGAAAACATCGCATTTGATCGGACGTCCGATACGGCTGAGGGCCTGTACCCCGACCGGTCCGGAGCGCTTGCGGGTCTCCTGGCACTGCCGCACCAGGGGCTGGAGGGAGCCCGTGGGCAGGCCGAAGTCCAGGTCGAAGAAGGGCTGGTCGACGACCTCGTCGGCGCGCAGCCCCCACAGGTCGACTGCGCCGCGGTTCCAGCTCTTGACGCGCAGCCTGTTGTCGAGGACGACCACACCCGCCGCGATGCTCGTCAGCACGGCCTCCAGGAACGCCCGGGCCTCGTCGAGCTCCTCGGTGCGGATGCGCATCTCGTCATTCATGGTCTCCAGTTCCTCGTTGCCGGACTGGAGTTCCTCGTTGGTGGTCTCCAGCTCCTCGTTGGTCGACTGGAGCTCTTCGTTGGTCGTCTCCAGTTCCTCGATGCTGGACTGGAGTTCCTCGTTGGTGGTCTCCAGCTCCTCGTTGGTCGACTGGAGTTCCTCGTACGCCGTCTCCAGGTCTTCCCGTACCCGCTTGACCTCGGCCTTGAGCTGGGTGGCCACGGTGACGTCGGTGAAGGAGATCGTGGTCGCCACGTGCAGGCCGTTGGCCCCGGTGAGCGGCTGGATGAGGATGTCGAGGTACTGGGTCTCCTCGCCCACCCTGCGCTCGACCCGGTTGACCCGTAGCGTCCTGCGCTCGTGGTTGGCCTGGTCGATGAGGGAGCGCAGCTCGACCGGCCGGTAGGAGATCTCCAGGTCCTGGAAGGGACGGCCGACGTCGCCCGCCGTCAGGCCGAACTGGATGCGCGCCTGACTGTTGATCACGACGACGGCGCCGTCGCCGTCGATGGCGATCCACGGCGTCGGACCCGCGTCGAGCACCAGGTCGCGCAGTTGCCGCGTACGCGCCACGGAGTGCAGCTCCACGCCCATGCTCGGCCGGACCTTCAGGGGCGCGGGCTGGTACGGCAGCCCGGCCTCGCCGGTGCGGCGGCGGAAGACCCGCTGCCGCATGTCGGCGACCTCGAAGCGGTCGGCGTCGTTCAGGAGCATCTCGGCCTTGCCGAGGAAGAGGTAGCCGCCCTGGCGCAGCGCGAAGTAGAAGCGGTCGACGATCTGCGTCTGCGCCTCGACGTTGAAGTACATCAGCGTGTTCCGGCAGACCAGCAGGTCGAGCCGGGAGATGGGCGCGTCGCGGGTGATGTCGTGGCGGCCGAAGATGACGCGGCGGCGCAGATCGGGGCGGAAGCTGAGCTGGGCGCCGTTCGGCTCGAAGTACTTCTCCCGCAGCTCGGGGGCGAGGGACTCCAGCGCCTTGGTCGGGTAGAGACCTGACCGCGCCTCGCGCAGCGCCTCCTCGTCGACGTCCGTCGCGTAGATCTTGACGCGGCGCAGGCACTCCTCCATGCCCAGCGCCTCCGCGAACATGATGGCGAGGGAGTACGCCTCATCACCGCTGGAACAACCCGCGCTCCAGACCCTGATCTCCTGCTCGGGCGTGAGCTCGGCGAGCAGGTCGGGGACGACCTCCCGCTGGAGGAAGGTCCAGGCGTCCGGGTCGCGGAAGAAGGAGGTGACATTGATCAGGATCGTGTTGAACAGCGCGCTGAACTCGTCCGCGCTCGCTTCCAGGAGGTCCTGGTAGTCGGTGTAGGAGTCGATGCCGACGTCGGACATCCGCTTGTGGATGCGCCGCCCCAGGGTGGAACGCTTGTAGCCCGTGAAGTCGAAGCCTCGTGCCTCCCTGATGAAGACGAGCAGATCCTCCAGGGCCTCATTGGGTTCGTTGTGCTGGGGTTCGCTCATCACTGCCTCTTGGCTCCTACCAGTCCGCTGACCACAGCGGCGATCTCCTCAAGAGGTAGCACGAAATCGACCGCTCCCGTGTCCACCGCCGCTTGGGGCATTCCTGGGAACTCCGCCGTTCCGGGGTCCTGGGCGATCACGGACCCGCCCGCCGCCCTGACCGCGAGGGCCCCCTGCGCGCCGTCCACACCGGTCCCGGTGAGCACACAGGCCAGGGTCCTCGGCCCGTACGCGTGGGCGGCCGACTCGAAGAGCCGGTCGGCCGAGGGGCGTACGAAGTGGACGGGTTCGGTGCTGGTCAGTTCGAGGACGCCGTCGGGCCCGACCAGCAGGTGCCGGTCGGGCGGGGCGATGTAGACGGTGCCGGGTGCCGCGGCCGTCCCGTCCACGGCCAGCCTGACCGGCAGCTCGGTGCGCCGCTCCAGGACCTCGTCGAGCACGGTCCGGTGTCGCGGGTCGAGGTGCTGGACCAGGAGCAACGGCACCGGGAAGTCCGGGCCCAGCGCACCGAGGAAGGTGGTCAGGCCACGGATGCCGCCCGCCGACGACGCGACCGTGACGATGGCGTAGGGGCCCGGGGCGGGCTGGTCGGCCGTCACCCGGCGAGCCTATCGGAACGGGGACCAGGCGGAGAGGCGGCGACGAGCCTCGTGGGCGGGGGCCCGGCGGGTGCTTCGCGGGGCCCGGCGGGTGTGCAC
>NZ_JASKYR010000750.1:0-4393 GCF_041028215.1 Streptomyces flavofungini | reverse complement strand
GATGGGCGGCCATGTCGGCGGCGTAGGCGCGCAGCCGCTCCGGGGTGCGCGCGGAGAGCACGAGCAGTTCGGAGCCGCCCGCGGGGACGGCCGGGTCAGTGGTGGGGGCGGGGGCGCGGTACTCCTCCAGGATGACGTGGGCGTTGGTACCGCCCGCGCCGAACGAGCTGACGCTCGCCCTGCGCGGCTGCTCCACCCGTACCCCGCCCGTCTCGATGACGGGCCGCGCCCAGTCGCCGAGTTCGCGCTGCATACGGAAGGGTGAGCGGGCGAAGTCGATGATGGGATTGGTCTCCTCGGAATGCAGTGAGGGCACCAGCTGGCCGTGGGCGAGCTGGAGCACGGCCTTGGTGACGCCCGCGATGCCCGCGGCGCCCTCCAGGTGACCGATGTTCGACTTCACCGAGCCGAGGGCGATGGCACCCGGCTCCCGCGTGACCCCGGCGAAGGCCTGCTCCAGGGCCGTGTGCTCGATGGGGTCGCCGAGGGCGGTGCCGGTGCCGTGCGCCTCCACGTAGCCGATGGTGCGCGGGTCGATGCCCGCGCGGTGCAGGGTCTCCTCGATGAGCGCCTGCTGGGCCTGGGGGTTGGGCACGGTGTAGCCGTTGGTGCGCCCGCCGTGGTTGACGGCCGTCGCCTTGATCACCGCGTGGATGTGGTCGCCGTCGGCGACGGCTTCCGAGAGCCGCTTGAGCAGCACGGCTCCGACGCCCTCGCCCGGCACGTAGCCGTCGCCGCCCGCGCCGAAGGAGCGGCAGCGCCCGTCGGTGGAGAGCATCCGCATCCGGCTCAGGTGCGCGTACTTCGAGGGGTGCGCGGAGACGTTGACGCCGCCCGCGAGCGCGTAGCGGCACTCTCCGCCGCGCACGCTCTCGCACGCCTGGTGCAGGGCGACGAGCGAGGCCGAGCACGCGGTGTCCACGACGACGCTCGGGCCGCGGAAGTCACCGAAGTAGGAGACCTGGTTGGCGATGGCCGAGCGGTTGGCGAGGACCGTGTGGTGGTTGCCCCGCGCGGACTCCTCGGCGGCGAGCTGGGCGTAGTCGCCCCACATCACGCCCGCGAAGACGCCGACGTCGCGGCCCTGGCCGCCGAAGCGGGGGCGGGGCAGCCGCGAGGGCGGGTACCCGGCGTTCTCCAGGGCCGACCAGGCGGCCTCCAGGAACAGGCGCTCCTGCGGGTCCATCAGCTTGGCCTGGGACGGCGGGATGCGGAAGAACAGCGAGTCGAAGGCGTCGACGTCCGCCAGGAAGCCGCCCCACTTGCCGTAACTGGCGCCGGGCGCCGCGTGGTCGCCGTCGTAGTGCGCGTCGGCGTCCCAGCGCTCGCGCGGCACCTCGGTGACCGCGTCGTGGCCGCGTCGCAGGTTCTCCCAGAACTCCGTCAGGTCGCGGGCGCCCGGGTAGCGGCCGCCGATGCCGATCACGGCGATGTCGTCGTGCTCCTCGGCGGGCCGCTGCCGCGGTGCCGCCACGGACGGGGCGGTGACCGGCGCCCGCTCCTCGACGGCCGCCGGGAGCGGGGCCGGGGCGGCCTCCTCGGGGAACAGCCGCCGGGCCGCGTCGGGGTGTTCCGCCAGGAGGTGCGCGGCGAGGTCGTGCACGGTGCGGTACTCGAAGAGCAGGGTGCCGCGCGCGCCGGGGAAGTCGCGGTCCAGATGCTCGTTGGTCTCCATCACGAGCACGGAGTCCAGGCCGTAGGCGTCCAGGGTGGTGTGGTCGTCGATGCGCCCGGCGTCAAGCCCGAGCACACCACCGAGCAGGTCACGGACGTGGGCGCGCATGCGGTCGAGGAGGGCGGGGCCGGGGTGGGTGCTTGTCCGGCTGCCGGGGTGGTCTCCGTACGTGCCGACGCGGCGGCCGACGCCGCCGAAGCGGTCGATGCTTCCACCGTCGCCGACGGAGCCGACGGAGCCGATACCGCCCCCGTCCCCCGCGTACGGGGCAGCAGCGCCGCGTCCACGGTGTCCGGCTCGCCGACCGCCGGAACGAGCCGGACACGGCCCGTGCGCCAGGCGAGGTCCAGGGCCCGCAGGCCCTCGTCCCCGGTGAACTCCCGCATGCCGGTGCGGTGGCGGTAGCCGGTCCGCTCCTCCTCGCCCATCAGGGCGTCCACGCCGCCGATCCGCCACAGCGGCCACGCGAGCGAGAGCGTGCGGCCCGACGCCAGGCCCTGCCGGACCCGGCGCTCGCGCCCGTCCGCGTAGGAGTCCAGGAAGCGGTTGGCCGCCGCGTAGGCGCAGGCGCCGAAGTCGCCGACCACCGAGGCGATCGACGAGAAGACCACGAACAGGTCGAGCGGCTCATCGGCGGTGAGCGCGTCCAGCAGCCGCACGCCGTGCGCCTTCACCGAGAGGAGCCCGGTGAAGCGTGCGGCGTCCGCCTCCAGGAGCGAGCACTGGTCGGCGGCGCCCGCGAGATGGAAGACGCCGTCGAGGTGGCCGAAGCGCTCCTTGGCCCGCGCCACCGCGCCCCGCATGCCCGCCGCGTCGGCGGTGTCGGCGGCGGCGAGGAGGACCTCGGCGCCGAGCGCGACGAGCCCTTCGGCGGCCTCGCGCGCCGGGCGCCCGTCGGCCGAGCGGCTGATCAGCACCAGCCGCGCCCGGTACGCGGACGCCAGGTGCCTGGCCAGTTCCAGGCCGATGCCGCCGGTGCCACCGGTGATGAGGTAGGTGCCGCCGTGCTTGAGGGGGACGGTGGCCTCGGTCCCCGTCGCGTCGGCCCTGCGCAGGGCGCGGACCTGGCGGCCCGCCGCCGCGTACCGGATCTCCGCCCCCGCGGGACGCCCGCCCTGCGCCAACTCGGCCGCCAGCAGGTCCGGAAGGCTCGCGGAGCCCGCGGGGCCCGAGCGGCCCGGACCGTCGGCACGGACCACCGTGAACAGTTCGAAGCGTGGCAGCACCCCCGTCAGCGAGAGCGCGAAGCCCGCCACGGCCTCCTGGTCGGGACGCGGACCCATCCCGGCGTCGGCGAGTACGTAGGCGCAGCGCACCCGGCCCGTGAGGCGGACGGCGTCCACGGCCAGGGCGAGGGAGCGCAGGGAGTGCAGCCCGCGCGCGAAGGCACCGTCGAGCGCGGCACTCGCCTCGGCGGACGCGCCCTCGCGCCCGTATCCGACGGGCTCGGCCGTCAGCCCCCACAGGTGCACGACATCGAGCGAGCGGACGCCGTCCCGTCGCAGGTCTGCCAGGAGCCGTTCGAAATCGCCCGGCCGGACGGAGTCGACCGTGTAGCGGTCCGGTCCGGTCCTCGCGAACTCCGACGCGGCCCGTACGTCGATGACGCGCCGTCCGCCGCCCCGCTCGGCCAGGCCGCGCACCACCGCGTCGCCGTCACTGTCGCCGTCACCGAGGACGAGCACGGCGTCGGCACCGGAAGCGGCGCCCGCCACGAGCTGCTTGTCCTGCCAGACCTGCTCGTAGAAGAACGGGGCAGCGTCCCGGGCGGGCGGACGGGCATCGGATTCCGGCGTGAGGTGACGACCGCCGAAGTTGTCGATGCGGACCAGCTCGGCCCCCGAATCGTCCAGGACGCGCACGTCGAACTGCCGCAGGCCGGACGCCGCGTCGGCGTGCCGGGCGGGCGCGGCGTACGCGTGGCACCTGCGCGGCAGCCGCCCGTGCGGCGCGCGGATCTCCAGGGCGCCGAGGTTGAACGGCACGGCCAGGCTGCCGCTCTCCTCCGGCGAGGTCGGGGCCGCCCAGTGGCAGGCCCTGAGCGCGCCGTCGAGCAGCGCGGGGGGAAGCGAGGAGCCGCTGTCCGGCTCGGCCGGTGCCCCGGTCGGCGTCTCGGGCAGGGCGAGGGTGAGGAGCGCGCGGCCGTCGCCGAAGCGGGCCTCCTCGATGACGTCGAAGGAGGGGCCGTAGGCGAAGCGCGCACGGTCGTAGGCGGCCCGGACCGCCGCGCCGCCGCGCACCTCGGGGCAGCTCGCGCGCAGGGCGTCGAGGTCGGCGCCCGCGGCCGGTCCCGCCGGGCGCGCGTACACCGTGCCGCGCACATGGACCGTGCGCTCGGCGCCCCGCGCCGTGTAGACGGTGAAGGCCAGTCCGTCCCCGGGACGCCCGGGTCCGGTACCGGTGCGGGTCAGACCGACGTACACGTCCACCGGCCGCCCTTCCTCGATCACGACCGGCCGTCCCCACAGCACGTCCCGTACGCGGAGCGCGTCGTCGAGTCCGGCGAGCCCGGCGGCCGCGCGTGCCATCTCCAGGCAGACCGCCCCGGCGAGCAGGGCACGTCCTTCGATGACGTGGTCGCGTACGAGCGGCTCGGCCGCCAGGAAGGTGCGCCGGAAGCGGATCTCGTCGACGGTGGACTCGTTGGCGTCGAGGAGCGGGTGGAGGCGGGCGGGGCCGCTGACGGCACCGCGGTCGGCGGCGGGGACCCAGTAGCGC